>SVLX01000065.1 GCA_015067725.1 Oscillospiraceae bacterium
CGCAACCAAGCGGTGTTATTTGCTGTGCACTTTTTGCGATGTTGACAGCTCAGACACTAACGAAACAAACAGTATGTCGCAGAGAGAAAAATATAGATGGATTTGCCAACTTGTACTTGACACATACCGCTGGCGACCAATGGGAAAATCAGGACTTGACATTTTGTTGGATTCATATTAAAGTAAAAAGCAAAAGGAATGCTTTCTTGAAATATGAGGTTGATTCAAATGGAATATGAAATTGTTCGGGGACCATTTATGCTCCGCGAAGTGGTGGGCATGCTGTATAAATTCACCAACGGCGCCTCCTACCGTTCTGTTCTGCGCCGACACAAATTCCTGGGCGGTGCCACCATCACCGAAGCCATGACCCGGCGCATGGAATGCCTGCAACAGATTATGCGGGAGGTTTGTGGAGACCTGGACCCCCAGGACCCTCAATTGCAGCGATTCTTTGCTTCGGAGAGGATTGACGGGGAAAACACCTGCATTGCCCGAATGCTGACCAGTGCCCCCTTTGTGGTGGTGGAAAACATGGGTATCCGGGAGCATGGTGACCGGATTTGTGCCATCTGGGATGCGCTGCAAGCCCGGAATGTCTGGATAACCGATAAGACCTCTGCGGGACTGTCCTTTTCCAGAGAACCCGGCTGCACCAAGGATATATTTGACCAGATTGGGGAAATCCACAGCTCGCTGGAGTACCAGGTGAAACTATATCGGGCGCTGAGAGACTTCCCCAAGACCATGGACACCCTGGTTGCGCTGGCAGAGCCGCTGGCTGAACGATTGGAAAAATGCTTATTGCGGGAAAGCTGGCTCATGGATGAAGCAGAGGAATATTGGCGCAAGGTTTTTGAGACAACCCCGCCGCTGGACTTCCTGCGCCATTCTTCTATGTCCAGCAGTGCGGTCAAGGGTGCGAGCGAAAAGACGAAGATTGCGATTTGCTATATGGGCAGCAACTGGATTTCCTACAGTATGGCTGGCGATGCCTATATCCCCCGTGACCACAACATTCTGATTATTGGCAGTGCGGCGACTTCCACGGCCATCGCCAACACCAAACTGAGCGATACCGAAACCATAGGCGCCATGCTCAAGGCTCTGGGCGACAAACGACGGCTGGACATCCTGCGCCGTTTGAATAAGGAACGCTCATACTGCCATGAGTTGGCGGAGACCATGGGGATTGACCCCGGCAATATGTCCCGAAATCTGGCGCTGCTCCACAGCTTTGGTTTCCTGCAACAAGAGAAGGAATTGCCCATCTATTACTACCAGACCGACCGGGAAGCGATTCGCAGCTTCCTCCAATTGGTGGAGTCTGTGATTCTGGACTAACTGGAATAGACCTATCCCGCCACTGGCATCTCCGGTGGCGGGATTCTTGTGCGCCCGGCGTGAGATTGTGGGGTGGGAACAAAGAATATTTTGTAAAGGTCTTGATTTATAGCTGTTAACATGATATAGTAGAATAAAATTGCAACAGCCGGTGTCAAAATTAACAACGACATGAACCTGTCACCGGCTGATGCAGAGTTCCTGATATTTGGAGCGATACCGCTCTGAATATAAATCTGCTGAAATGCTCAGCAATTCAAGAAAAAGGAGTTAGGTTTTATGAAGTGTACCCCAATCAAACGGATGCTTTCCCTGCTGTTGGTTGTGGCGATGCTGGCTGGCTTTGTTGTGCCGGCTCAGGCCGCCCATGACCATACCGTCAACCAGACGGCAACAGCCGAAAGTGAATCCATCCATGCTGAAATGCTGGAAAACAGCGTAAATCTGCCTTATTTGCATGAAGCGGATAAGACAGAAGAAACTCCTCAGTATGCCGATACGGATATTGTCCGTGTCTCCATTGTTCTGGAAAAGGAATCCACCATTGAGGCCGGTTTCTCTACGGAGGATATCGCCCTCAACGCTGAGGCCATGAGCTATCGTCAGGAGCTGAAGACCCAGCAGGACATCCTGACCGAGAGTATCGAATCCACCATCGGGGAAACGCTGGATGTCCAGTGGAATCTGACTCTGGCCGCCAACATCATCTCCGCCAATGTGGAGTATGGTCAGATTGACGAAATTGAGACGGTCTCCGGTGTGGAGAAGGTTATCCTGGAGCAGCGCCATGAGCCGGCAGTTGTGGATCAGGAAGAAGAACTGAATCCGGATATGTCCACCTCCAGCAAGCAGATTGGCTCGCTTTTGGCCTGGGCCAATGGCTATACCGGTGCCGGCAGCCGGATTGCGGTTATTGACACCGGCACAGATGCTGACCACCAGTCTTTCGCCGCCTCTGCGCTGGAGTATTCTCTGGCACAAAACGCAGAAAAAGAAGGCGTAGACCTGCAGACTTATCTGGCGGGTCTGAATCTGCTGGATGCGGAGAAGATTGCCGTCGTACTGGAACAGCTCAATGCGTTCTCCAAGATGAAGGGTCTGACCGCAGAGGATCTCTACATCAATACCAAGCTGGCGTTTGGCTTTAACTATGTGGATGGTGACCTGGATATTGTCCATGACAATGATACCCAGGGCAGCCATGGCTCTCATGTTGCCGGTATTGCCACGGCCAATGCCTATATTCCCGGTGAAGACGGCGGTTTTGTTAAGGCGCTGGATTCCGTTTTTGTCCAGGGTGTTGCTCCGGATGCACAGCTCATTACCCTGAAGGTGTTCGGTAAAGGCGGCGGCGCATATCAGGCCGACTACATGGCCGCCATTGAGGATGCCATTGTGCTGGGCGCCGATGCAGTGAATCTGTCTCTGGGTTCTACCGCCAATGGTTTTACCACCGACAGCACCTACCAGGAACTGCTGGACCGGCTGGCGCAGAGCAACACGGTGGCCACCATGTCTGCCAGTAATGCCGCAACCTGGGCGCAGTACTCCTCTATGCCCGGTGCGCACCTGACTGCTGATGATATCAACTTCTGGACCGGCGGCAGCCCCGGCTCTTTTGCCAACTCCCTGTCCGTTGCCTCTGTGGACAATGTGGGCAGAACCGGTTATTATCTGACCGTTGGTGCGGAGTATATGTTCTATAATGAGAAACTGTACACCAACCGCCCCATGTATACGGTCGGTGGTGACCGGGAGTATGTGTTCATTGATGGTTTCGGCCTGGAAGAAGACTGGGCGGCCATTGGTGATGCCCTCAAGGGCAAGATTGCCATTTGCTCCCGTGGCTCATCCTCCTTCTTCCAGAAGGCTGAAGCCGCCGTCAATGCCGGTGCCATTGCCACCATCATTTACAACAATACCACCGGTTCCATCAATATGGACCTGTCCAGCTACACCAAGACTGAGCCCTGTGTCTCCATCACGCAGGCACACGGCGAATACATCAAGGCCAACTCCACCCCTGTCACCGGTGAGGATGGCACGGTTCTGTACTACACCGGCAAGATGTACATTACGGATGTTCTGGGCACAGCTGACCTGAACCCCCAGTATCAGACCATCAGCGCATTCAGCTCCTGGGGTGTGCCCTCCGCCCTGATCATGAAGCCGGAAATCACCGCCCCCGGTGGCAATATCTATTCCATCAATGGTGTAGATACCTCAGGAAAAGCATATGAGAATAACTCCGGTACTTCCATGGCCGCTCCTCAGATGGCCGGTATGACCGCCGTTGTCATGGAGTACATCCGGGAGAACAATCTGGTGGAGAAGACCGGCGTTTCTGCCCGCCATCTGGCCATCAGCCTGCTGATGTCCACCGCTGTTCCTATTACAGAGGAAGAAAGCGGCGGCAATTACTGGTCCATTCTGGTGCAGGGTTCCGGCGTTGCCAATGTGGGCGCCGCAGTTACCGCCAATTCTTACCTGCTGATGAACGAAGATGCCACCGCCTCTTATGCTGACGGCAAAATCAAGGCCGAACTGGGCGATGACCCGGAGCGCAAGGGCGAATACACCTTCTCCTTCACCCTCAATAACCTGACCGATGTGTCCAGAACCTATACGCTGGCGACCGACATCTTTACACAGGCTATTGTAACCATGGAGGAAACCAATTATCTGGATACCTGCACAACCCCCATTGCCGCCAAGGTGAGCTATCTGGTGGACGGCGTAGAATTCGTGCCCAAGTCCGCAGTCTCCTGCGATTTGGACAACGATGGTGACACCGATGTGGATGACGCCATGATTCTGCTGAACTATTGCGC
Source organism: Oscillospiraceae bacterium (assembly GCA_015067725.1). Classification (GTDB taxonomy): domain Bacteria; phylum Bacillota; class Clostridia; order Oscillospirales; family Oscillospiraceae; genus Faecousia. The sequence goes on from SVLX01000065.1 coordinate 4,176, forward strand.
CACCAATCTGGAAGAAATGGACCCCATTGCCGACGTAAATGATGACGGGCTCATCAATACCTATGATGCTTATCTGATTCTGGCCAATACCGAGACCAGTGAGATTACCCTCCCTGCTCAGGATAAGGTCAATATCACGGTGACCATCACCCTGCCCGAAGCCGTGAAGACTGAACTGGATGCCAAGTATGTGAATGGCGCTTATGTGGAAGGCTATGTCTTTGTCAAGCCCACCACCACCGGCGAGGGCGAAATCACGGATGTTACCCACGCCGTTCCTGTTCTGGGCTTCTATGGCAGTTGGACGGATGCCTCCATGTTTGACAAGGGCAGTTATGCCCAGCGGCTCAGCGGCGATACCACCCCCACCTATCTGGGCGTAAAGGATGCCAACTCTCTGCTGGTCAAGTATGAGGGTGACACCAAGTCTTACCACTTGGTGGGCAATCCTTACTTTGCTGACGAGCCTTATTACCCCGAGCGCATTGCGGTTGGCCCCACCACCACCCTGGCCAGTTACAAGATTTCTCAGATTCGTAATGCGGCCGCAGTTGCTACCTTTGTGCGCGATCAGGAAGGTAAGCTGATTTACGTCTCCAACCCTGCCACCAATGTCTATGGTGCGTACTATTCCACCTCCACCTCCGCATGGAGCAATACCTCCAGCACCCAGAGCATCTCCCGTACCGTGGAGAAGCTGGGTGGTAAGGATGGCGATGTGCTGACTGTTGGCGTGGTGGCGATCCCGGAATACTATGCCAAAAATGGCAGTCTGACCGCTCAGGATGTGGAAAATCTGATGAACTCCGGCGCTCTGGGCGATGGCGCATATGCCAGCCTGGATGTTAAGGTGGACGGCATTGCCCCGGAACTGGTGGATGTTAGCAGAAGCCTGACGAATCCCTGGCTGATTGTCTCTGTCCGGGACAACAATTATGTAGCCGCCGTACAGGTGACTGATCCTGAGGGCAAGACCGTCTATGGTTCTGCCTGCCCCCAGCAGACCGAAAAGAATCAAACCGTACAGTTGACGCTGGACCTGACCGAAGCTGACGCCAAGATGGGTACCGAATGCGTGGTCACCGTTGCCGACTATGCCGGCAATAAGACCTCCTATGCCCTGCAGTGGAAAGAACCCGAACCCATCATCACCTACCCCGGCACACTGATGGTCTGGACCAAGTACTCCGGCAGAGGCACCAGCAAGCAGTGGATGTCTCTGGATACCAACACCCTGTGGTGGAAGGATAAGAGTACCTTCACCGGTTCTACCCCCTCTACTGCCATGAAGGATACGGTTGCCGCGGCTGCATATGTAGATGGATATGTTTACTATGCCTATAATGACGGCTATATGTATGTCTGCTCCGATGGCGACTGGGCCAACGCCACCCGACTCACCAGTTGGAAGGATGCCATGGGCGGCATCAGAGATATGGCGGTCAGCACCACGGAAAAGAAACTCTATCTGTTGGATGCAAACAACATGATTTGGGAGATGGACCCCGGTATGGGTGGGATTTCCAACCCCATTTCCATCACCCTGAATAACCCCAACACCACCGATAGCCAGTATAAGTCCGTCCGCACCCTGGCAATTGATGGCGAGGGCAACTTCTACCTCACCAACTATGCCGCCAACACAGCGAAGTACCACTATCTGTATGCCTTTACCATGGACGATGTGGTCACCACCGAAAATGAGGACGGCACCACCACCCGCAGTATCCCCAGCCTTGACCCCGTCAACAACACCGCCGAAGGTACCACCGGTTGCACCAAGATGACCTCCGGCCAGACCATGGTATGGAACAGCGACGAGGAGATGCTGTATCTGTCCATCAGTTCCTCCGTCATCAGCTCCGGCAGCAAGGACAATATCCTGCACCGGGTCGACCCCGCTACCGGTAAGGCTACCCTGGTCAATGACTATTACCCCGAGGGCGTGACCGATGGCTATCCCAGCCGTACCGGCTGTGCGATTCTGGCCATGTACTATGTCCCCCAGGATAGCAGCGTCCTGACACCCCCCGACCAGGCAACTTCTGTTGTGGTCAATCTGCTGAAGGATACCGTCCCCGTTACCGGCAAGCTCCGTGCGGAGGCTGTGGTCGGTCCCTGGTATCTGGAGGACAAGTCTGTGACCTGGAGTACCAGTGATGAATCCATCGCCACCATTGATGAAAAGGGCAGAATCACCACCCTGGGCGTGGGCAAAGTCTCCATCATTGCCACCTCTGTGGCTGAGCCCCACATTCAGGGCAGCGCAGAGCTCAATGTGATTACGTTCCCCGCCACCAAGCTGACTGCCGCGGTTCATGGTGCGGACAAGAGCAACCACATTGCGGAGTTCACTACCGATGACCTGAGCGCATTTACCAACCTGGCAGAAGCCCCCTCCACGTTTGCCGCCGGTGGTTACCACGACGGCAAGGCATATTACCATGATGGCATGGGCATGTATGCCGTGGATGCGGAGTCCGCGGAAATCACTGCTCTGGGCGGCATTGCCAGCACCTGGCAGTGGTCCGACGCGGCAACACTGCCGCTCTATGGTATGGATATCTTTGACAGGCTGGTTGGTCTGTGCAGTAACGGCACTTTTGTGGAACTGCTGACGCCTGAGGAGGGGACTTTGACCTACTTCAGCCTGAAGGGTGCTTATGGTGAAGACCCCATGGCGGTCATTGCCTATATCGGGCCTTCTGCCACCAGAGACATGGGTCATGACTACTATGTCCTGCAGGAAAGCGGTACACTCAGTCGCTTCACCATCTTCAGCAACGATGCCGGCAACAGCTACAGACTGGATCGGGCTTCCCTGATGCAGCTTGACGGCATTGAGCTTCCCGGTGTGTCCGCCATGGGCAGTGGCAACTATGCCTCCATGGTGTATGACCATGCCACCGGATATCTGCTTTTGAGCCATACCGCTCCCGGCAGTGCCACCACCCTCCATGCCATTGATCCCACCACCGGTATTGTTGCTCTGGTGGGTACATTCCCCGAAAGCGTGGAGTTTGTCGCCGGCCTGTATCAGTATGACCGCACCGCCGAATTGACCGTCAGACCCAGCACCACCGCAGTGCGTCTGTTTATGGGTGAGCGCTGCGACCTGGATGCCCGGGTGTTGCCTTCCACCTGCACCGGCGGCGTAAAGTGGACTTCTTCTGACGATACCATTGCCACCGTGGACGAAAACGGTATCGTTACCCCCGTTTCTGCCGGTATGGTCACCATCACCGCCACCTCCGTGGATGTGGACGCTGAGGGCAACCCCGCCAAGGCTGAGATTGCCGTGACTGTCCGCGCCCTGACCGCCTCTGCCATCACCTTCAATGCCCAGATTACCGATGCCACCGGCACATACTGGGGAAAGATCAACACCGCAGATATGACCGTCACCAGAGAGGGCAGTAACGATGTCATCCTCACCGGCGCGGGCTACCACAGCGGCAAGATCTACGGCAGTGACAGCAATTATACCGACGCGGGAAAGCTGTATGTCATCGATCCCGACAGCGGCTATGCCGCGACTGTCGGCTCTGACTGCTCGGCTGATTATGCCATTGTGGATGGCACTGATGCTCCCACCATGCAGACCACCGGCACCAACAAGGAAACCGGAGACCTGTATGAGGCTTTTGGTAACCCCGCCGCCCTGTTTAACAACAACAGAGTCGGCTTCATTACCGACATCAGTGAGGGCGCACTTCAGGCCTTCAACATGAGCAGCTATTTCCATAACCCCGTTGCCTTTGCCAATGCCGGTCAGACCAAGAGTAAGGGCAAATATGATGCTTACCGCTTCTTCGTTCTGGAGAACGACGGTGACCTCCACCAGCTCCTGATTTATGCCAAGCTGAGCAGTGGTGTCATCAAGTATACCAGCGAGCTGACTGCCAATGTGGGCAACATCGGCATTACCTTCCGGGACCGCTATAAGGTCTCCATGACCTATGTCAGCAATGACACCATGACCGGTTTGTTGCTTGCGGACTCCGGCAAGGAGAATACCGAGCTGTATTTCATCGATCTGGCGGCTGAGGGATTCGGCCTGAGCAAGCTGGGCGTGATGAACGGCACGCAGGAACTGGCGGGTCTGTATGTGGCTCCCGAACCCGAACCCGAGCCTGACCCCGATCCCTCTGAACCCGACCCCAGCGAGCCCGACCCCTCTGAGCCCGACCCCAGCGAGCCCGACCCCAGTGAACCTGACCCCTCTGAGCCCGACCCCTCCGAGCCCGATCCCAGTGAACCGGCACCCGTTGACCCTGCTCTGGCGGGCAAGATTCTGGTCTGGAGCAATGACGGCGCCTACCGTACCACTGAGGAGGAGAAGACTGCCGGCGTGAAGACCCGCTGGATGACCATGGATCCCGCTACCTTGTGGTTCAACACGGAGGATAATGCTTACTCCGGAACGGCCACCTATAAGGCCACTACCTATGCGGATGCGATGCTGGGTGCGGCTTATGTGAACGGCATGGTCTACTTTGCCTCCGCTGACGGCAACCTGTACAAGGCATCTGCCGGTGACTTGAACAATGCTGTCTATCTTACCACCTGGAACAATGTGATCACCGTTCGTGCCAACACCAGCGACCAATATGTGGTGGATATGACCTATAATGTCAAGGATGGCCACATCTATATCCTGGCCTGCAACAGCACCGAAAAGCGCAATGAGATCTACAAGTATGACATTGCCGCCAATACACTGGCACTGGACTACACCGTGACCGTTGTCAACTTCCAGAAGCCCACCGGTGCATTCTACTCCTATGCCTGTCTGAGAGGTCTGGAGGTTGACGAGTATGGCAACTTCTATGCTGTCAGCACCTCCCGTATGAGCGGCAGTTACCAGTACCTGTACAAGTGGACCGCTGCCGATGTGAAGGACATCACTGCCGAGGATGGCACCGTCACCCGGGGTATTGTGGACCTGCCCGCAGTGAACCACACCAAGGATGGCAGCACCAATGCCGCCAAGGGCTGCAACCCCCATATTCTGCTGTGGGATTCCGACAAGGATGTGCTGTACCTCTTTGGTTCTCCCAGTGCATTCAGAAAGACCGCCGAGAAGAATTGCAATGTCTATGTGCTGGATACGACCACCGGCAAGGCGACCGTCTGCAACAGCTATTATCCTGCCGGTCTTGAGGGCACAGGCGCCTCCGGTCTGCTGTTCAACTACGTCAAGGGTGCATTCTATGTCCCCATGTCTGTGGCCGGAAACAACAGCGGGACGGTGACCATGGAAGCTGTTGAAACCAGCACCCGTGAAAATGCTTTCGCTGAGCGCACAGCCATGCATGGCGAGGTTAGCGCAACGGATGCCATCCGCCAGAGTGTGGCAAGCAAGGTAACCGGCAATGCCCAGGAGCAGACCGCTGAGACCAATGGCGTTGGCAGCAGCTATATCTGGGACATGACGATGGACGAAGATGTCTTCAATGGCAAGATCGTCTATACCTTCGACCCCGAAAAGGTGACCGTGGGCGGCTTCTGGATGGTCCACAAGAACCTGACTTATGCCACCAAAATCGACAATGAGAACGGTATTGCCGTTATTGCCTTTGCCGGTGCTGAACCTGTTCCTGCGGGAAAGAGCTTGTTCTTGTTCAGTGTCAACGTGGTAGACAAGGATGCGGAATGTCTGTATACAGAGGTTACCATGAACACCACCGAGCTCAACGGACAGGTCTTCCATAATGAGCCGGAGGTCAGTGTCCTCGACAAGGGTACACATAACTACCAGGCCCAAGAGAGCACCGGCGGCGACTGCGAGACAGGTGGTACAATTCTCTATGCCTGTGTCAACTGTGGACACACCTACGAGGAGACCATTGAGCCCGGTGAGCACAACTATGAGAAGACTACCGTCGAAGCCACCTGTACCGAGGGCGGCTATGACCTGTACAAGTGTACCGTCTGCGGAGACGAGTATCGTGAGAACGAAACTCCTGCTTTGGGTCACAACTATGAGCAGGTTGTCACCGAGCCCACCTGCACCGAAATGGGTTACACCACATACACCTGTAGCGTCTGTGGCGACACCTATAAGGATGACTATGTCAACCCCACCGGTCATATCTACGAAAAGACCGTGACCGAGCCCACCTGCACCGACTACGGCTACACCACTTACACCTGCGCCTGCGGTCACAGCTATGTCTCTGACTATGTTGCCGCTCTGGGTCACAGCTTCGGTGACTGGGAGGTCGTGAAGCCCGGTACCTGCACCGAAAACGGTCAGGAGAAGCGTACTTGTACCGTCTGCGGTGCCACCGAGACCCGTGAGATCATCGGCGGCGGTCACAAC
>SVLX01000011.1 GCA_015067725.1 Oscillospiraceae bacterium
GATGATTCCCCTGCGGGGAAGTGATTTTGTGGGGGAGGTTGCCCGGTTATCTTCCGGCGAATCCGCAAAACCTCCCCAATCAATGCCTCCCTCACCGAGGGAGGTGCCCCGAAGGGGCGGAGGGAGTTGCAGCAGAACCTACCAGTAACCACCAACCCTCCGGCGAATCCGTAACCGCCTACCGTGCGCGTCAGGGATGCCGCACGCTACAAGGTGGGCGCTATGGGTGCGGTGTGTAATTATCGGCACTCCCCGGTTGCGCAACACGGAACAGCTAAGGCAGTTGCCTACGAATTGTCGGGCCGATCATGCGTTCACGCTCAGACCGGTTCCTCTGCCGCCTGCTCCTGCTTCCCGGCTTTCTTAAACAGCAGGAACGCATGGCCGATGGCCAGTGCGCCGGAGAGAATCATCAGTGTACCCACACTGGAAATCAGACCTGGCGCGAACACAAAAAGCAGAGTCATCAGCACCAGCGGGATGGCCACCAGCTTCAGCCCCTTGCGGAAATACCGGGTCGCCATGGCGCCGAAAAGGGCGGGGACAACGTTGTTGAATGCCGGTTGCAGTGCCGGAGCTTCCAGAATGGGGCGCAGGGGAATCAGAAGCAGGACGCCCAGCGCCAGCACCAGCATGGTCACCAGGGAAGATGTGGCAATGGCCAGCGTGGAGACGATGTCATTTTCCGCGGTACCGGCTTTCGTCCCGGCGATGTCCCGGGCATTCAGGGCGCAGGGAATCTTCATGTTGATGAGATTGCCGGTGATGAAGGCCAGATAACTGCCGCCGGCACCCAGCATGGGGGTATAAATCAGAAATTCCACAATGCAACTGGGAATATAAATGGCGCAAATCTGAGCCATGCCCCGCCAGAATGCGGACATCTCCGGCACGGTATCCAGAATGAAGCCCATGGCAACAGGGGCAAGCGCCAGCAGAAGGAAGGCAATGGACAGGCTGATTCTGCCGATGAGGTGGGTTTTGCGCTGATAATGCTGTAAGTACACTTCACGATTCTTTTCCATATTCCGTTCCTCCTTATACCAACATACCCAGTACCACGGCGGCGGCCATGCCCACCAGCATTGCGCCCGCCATGGAGAAATTGTCCAGCCAGGAGCACTTCTTCTTCTCGGAGAAGTACAGGAATACCCCCATGGCCAGTGCCGAGCAACACAAGGTCACCAGCGGGAGATACTGCCCGGTGCAGACCGGTTTGCCGCCCTGAATCTGGAACAATGTGCCCACATAAGAGCCGATATAGGCGGTAATCAGACCGATAAACATGGCGGTCATGGCCTCATCACCGAAGCCGTGGCCGCTCTTTCTTTTGGCGGCACGCTTTTCCAGAGAGGCAGTATAACGCTTGTTAAAGAATATGGTACAAAGGACACTCCACATAATCCCCAGAGACAGCACCAGGGCAATGGTGGTGAAGGCGGTGGTGGTCATTTCCTCTGCCCGCAGACCGCTTAAGCCCACGGCTCTGGCGGCAACATCGGCAACGGAAGTCTCATAGTGCAGTGCGCCCACCACACTGAGCCGCAACCAGGGCAGGGGAATACCCAATGTGCCGGACAGGGCAATGACACCCAGAAGAATGCTGACACTGGGCAAAATGGAGAAGGTCAGGCTGGAGGTAATGGCGCGGTTGAGCTTGGTCTTGTCCATGCCAAGAGCGATACCGGCCCGGTAAGCTCTGACCAGAAAGACCACGCACATCCCCACAATATAGAGGATGATGCCGCCGCAAAGGACATAGAGCAGGGGACTGTTGAGTTGGTCTAAGACGTTCATTCTGGATTCTCCTTTTCTCTCACATTTGATTTTGCCTGGGGTGAATACAAACGACCAGCCGTGGGGTCGGTTGCATTTCTGGGTTGCTTTGGGGATTGCCGCGCCCGCTCAGCCCCACGGGGGTCGGGGGGCGGATTTGCCGGGAGGTAAGTACTTCCCCCAAAAATCACTTCCCGAAGGGAAACATCACTGCGAAGCAACATCACTGGCGGAGCCAACATCACAGCCGAAGGTGCATCACTGGCGAAGCCCAGGCGTGCATTGGCGGGTGGTTCCGGATTCTACCTAAAAAGGACAAAATCCCGCAATCCCCACTTGTTTCCTGTTCATTATAGCATAAAACCGCCATTCAAGAAACGAAAAATCTTCCCGGTTGATGCAAAATCTCCTGTGAACGATTTGTGAAAAGTGACGGTAATCGCAATTTTCCTCTTTCGTTTTACCTTCATGTGTGCTATAATGGTACGAATGAATCTATGCGCTCTGCATGAGACCGGGGCGCTGTCCCAGAAAGGGAGGATTGGACATGAAAAAGAAACTGTTCTGGGAACGGGATAAGGAGTATTATCAGTTCCCTGTGTGGATGCGTATTGTGGGCGGCATATTCTCCGCCTGCTGGACTGCGGCGAAGATTGCTCTGGGCGCGGCACTGGCGGCTCTGGCGGTGGTCTGTATTGCCGGTGGCGTGTTCGCCGTCTATATGGGCGAATATCTGCAGGAGGATGTGATCCCCAATGCGGATTATTCTCTGGAGAGTATGGATTTGGATCAGACCTCCTTCATCTATTATATTGACAGTGAGCAGAATATCCAGCTCCAGCAGAAAATCTATACCAGCATCGACCGGATTTGGGTGCCCTATGACGAGCTGCCCGAAGACCTGATTCATGCCGCCGTTGCCATTGAGGATAAGCGGTTCTTTCAGCATCAGGGCGTGGACTGGGTCACCACGGTGAAGGCTTGTCTCAATATGTTCATGGGTAACCGCTCCACCTTTGGCGGCTCCACCATCACCCAGCAGCTCATCAAGAACCTGTCGGAAGATGATGATGTGACTGTCCGCAGAAAGGTGCAGGAGATTTTCCGTGCCCTGAAATTTGAGGAGAAATACCGAAAAGAAGTGATTATGGAGTGGTATCTCAATACCATCTATCTGGGCGAGAACTGCTATGGCGTTCAGTCTGCCGCCAGAAATTACTTCGGTAAAGATGCCAAAGACCTGACCACCGCCGAGTGCGCCAGCTTAATCGGCATCACCAATAACCCCTCGCTCTATGACCCCTATATCAGCCTGAAGCGCAATCGCAGCCGTCAGGAGATCATCCTCTCGGAAATGTGGAAGCAGGGCTATATCTCCACCCCGGAATATCAGGTGGCCATGGCACAGCAGATGGTCTTTACCTCCGTGGCCTTAAGTGATGAACTCTATACCTGCCCCACCTGCGGCTTCATCGGCTCCCGGGAGACATATGACTATGACCGGGATGAGGAAACTTACCACTGCCCCTCTTGTCAGACCCTGATGGACATTCAGCCCAGCTCCGAGCAGGATTACTACACGTATATGGAAGATACCGTAATCCGGGACGTCTGCGAAGACTTGATGCGGCAGTATGGCTATACCGAAGAAGTGGCCATGCAGCTCATCAAGACCGGCGGCTTCTCCATCTACTGCACCATCGACCAGGGAATTCAGGAGCTGGTGGACAGTGTCTATGAGGATCTGGAGCGGATTCCCACCACCAAGAGCGCCCAGCAGCTCCAGTCCGCCATCGTGGTCATTGATAACCGCACCGGTGATGTGGTGGCCATGGCCGGCGGCGTAGGCAAGAAGGAGACTTATCTGGGCTTGAACCGGGCGGACCAGTCCAAACTCCAGCCCGGCTCTACCATTAAGCCCATCTCTGTCTATGGTCCTGCGCTGGAGCTGGGGCTGATTACCCCGGCGACGCCCATTTTTGACGGCCCTCTGGACCCCGTAGAGCAGTACCCCCAGAACTTTGACCGGGTTTACAGCGGCTCGACCATCATTCAGGACGGCGTCAGCCAATCGATGAATACGGTGGCCTGCAAGGTGCTGAAGGAAATTGGCGTGGAGTACAGCTTCGATTTTGCCAAGAATAAATTCAACCTGACCTCCCTGGTGGAGAGCGTCACCATCAATGGCAGCGAGAAGTCGGATATTGATATCGCACCGCTGGCCATGGGCGCACCCACCTATGGCGTTACCGTCAGAGACCTGGCCGCCGCCTATGCCACTTACACCAACAATGGCACCTGGCGGGAGTGCCGCACCTACACCAAGGTGCTGGACGCTGAGGGCAATGTGGTTCTGGACAATACCCAGGATTCCCGCCAGCTCCTGAGCGAGCGGACGGTGGCTTATATGAACTCCATGCTCTGCTATGCCGTCCAGTCCGGTACGTCCTACTATGCCCGGATTCCCGGCATGACTGTCGCCGGTAAGACCGGCACCACCTCCGGTGACCGTGACCGCTGGTTTGCCGGCTATACCGGACATTATACCGCCGTGGTCTGGTGCGGCTATGACCAGCCGGAGACCATCTATCTCACCGGCAACTCCATCAACCCCGCCGCCAGACTCTGGAAGGCAGTCATGGAGCCGCTCCATGAGGATCTGGAGGATATGCCCCTCTACCCCAGCCGGGAGATGTACACCGTCAGCATCTGTACCGAATCCGGTATGCTGGCTACGGACATTTGCCGGGCTGACCCCAGAGATAACTGCGTCATGACCGTCCGGCTGTTCTATGATGACCTGCCCAAGGGGGAATGCCAGACCCATGTGCTGGTGGACTACTGCGAGGCGGGTAAGGCCATTGCCGGACCTTACTGCAAGCTGGCTCCCGGCAATGTGGTGGTGCAAAAGGGACTGGTGCGGCTCAATGAAGAATTGGCCAGGCTCTATCAGGAGGCGAGAATCAAGAATGTGAGTACCTTCGCTTTCCTGGAAGATGCCCCCACCTGTACCCTCCACAACGCACCCCCCATCCTGCCACCTACCGAGCCCACCGACCCCACTGAGCCCACCGACCCCACGGAACCCACCACCCCGCCCCAGCCATAAGAAGAAGGAGACAGACACAATATGCAATGGATTTCCAAGGATTGGACAGAATATGAAGTGCTGGATGCCACCGACGGCTACCGGCTGGAGAGCTGGTGCGGCAAGATTCTGGTGCGCCCGGACCCCCAGGTGATTTGGCAGACCCCTCAGGCAGACCCCCGGTGGAAGCGGTTCGATGCCAAGTATCTCCGCTCCAATACCGGCGGCGGTCACTGGGATATCCGCTTTCTGCCGGAGAGCTGGAAACTGCACTATAAAGACTACCTGACCTTTAACGTCAAGCCCATGAACTTTAAGCACACCGGCGTTTTCCCGGAGCAGGCCGCCAACTGGGACTATATCCGGGATAAGTGTCGCTCCGCCGGCCGCCCGGTGCGGGTGCTGAATCTCTTTGCCTATTCCGGTGGGGCAACCTTAGCCGCCGCCGCCGGTGGCGCGGAGGTCTGGCACGTGGACGCCGCCAAGGGCATGGTGGCCATGGCCAAGGAGAATGCCATCGCCTCCGGATTGGGGGATAAGCCCATCCACTGGATTGTGGACGACTGTGCCAAGTTCATCCAGCGGGAGATTCGCCGGGGCAGAAAATATGACGGCATTATTATGGACCCGCCCTCCTATGGCAGAGGTCCCTCGGGAGAAATCTGGAAGATGGAGCGGGATTTCTTCCCCTTCTTCCAGACCGTTGCCCAGATTCTTTCCGATGACGCCCTGTTTGTCATCATCAATTCCTATACCACCGGACTCGCCCCCTCTGCCGTGGGTTATATTGCCGATGCGGTGCTCTGCCCCAAATTCGGCGGCAAAACCCAGTGCGGCGAGCTGGGTCTGCCGGTCAAGTCCACCGGTTTTATGCTCCCCTGCGGCGCGGCTGGCCGGTGGAGCAGAGATTGACCCTCTGCAAAGAAACAGCCAGACCCATCGCCAACCAAAGGGAATGGGCAGGACATGAAATTGACCCCAATAAGGGAAAAGTCTCCCCAAGGAGACGATTGGAGCAGTTATGAAACAAGCTGTAGAGATAAATCATCTGGCTTATGAATATCCCTCGCCGGAGGGAGAATTGTCCATTCAGGTCTTCCGGGACTTGAGTCTGACCATCGCAAAGGGTAGCTTTGTGGCGGTTTTGGGGCGCAATGGCTGTGGGAAATCCACCCTCGCCAAGCACCTCAATGCCATTTGCCTGCCCTCCGGCGGCACGGTATATGTCTTCGGGCGCTGTACCGGCAATGAGGAAGAATTGATGGAGATTCGCCGCACCGTGGGCATGGTCTTCCAGAATCCGGATAACCAAATCGTTGCCAATGTGGTGGAGGAGGATGTGGCCTTCGCCCCGGAGAATCTGGGGGTGGAGAGCAGTGAAATCCGCCGCCGGGTGGACGACGCGTTAAAAAAAGTGGGCATGTACGACTATCGTACCCATGCGCCCCATCTGCTTTCCGGCGGGCAAAAGCAACGGGTGGCCATCGCCGGCGTGATTGCCATGCTCCCGGAGTGTATCGTTCTGGATGAGCCCACGGCCATGCTTGACCCCCAGGGTCGGCGGGAGGTTATGGAGATTATTGCCAAACTCAATGCCGAGCGGGACATCACCGTTGTCCTCATCACCCATCATATGGAGGAGGCGGCAATGGCTGACCGGGTCATCATTCTCGACCGGGGTCAGGTGGCTGCTGACGGCACGCCCAGAGAAGTCTTCTCTCAGGTGGAGAAGCTGCACGAATTGGGCCTCGCTCCCCCGGAGACGGTGGAGCTGTGCTGGGCCATGAATGAGACGGGGGCAAATCTGCCGCTGGATGCGCTGTCCTGCGAAGAATGTGCCGAGGTGCTGGCCAAGTGGCTGGCAACCTGAGTGGAGGAGAGAAACTTGACACCTGTATTAGAGGTCATTGACCTGAGTCATATTTATAGTGTTGGTACACCGTTCCAACACGCCGCCATTGAGCATATGACTTTCTCCGTCCAGCGGGGGGAGCTCATTGGCATCATCGGTCATACGGGCAGTGGAAAATCCACCCTGATGCAGCACCTGAATGGTCTGCTGAAGCCCACCTCCGGCAAGGTCCTGCTGAATGGGGTGGATATCTGGAAGGATAAAGCCACCACCCGCAGTGCCCGGTTTAAGGTGGGTCTGGTGTTCCAGTATCCGGAGTATCAGCTTTTTGAGGAGACGGTCTATAAAGACATCGCCTTTGGACCCACCAACATGGGCCTGAGCAAGCAGGAGATTGACCGCCGGGTGCGTCAGGCCGCCCAATTCGTGGGTGTGCCCGAGGCGCATCTGGAGAAGTCTCCCTTTGACCTGTCCGGTGGGCAGAAGCGGCGGGTAGCCATTGCCGGCGTGATTGCCATGGAGCCGGAGGTATTGATCCTGGACGAGCCCACGGCAGGACTTGACCCGGAGGGCAGAGCAGGCATCCTGAAGAATATCGAAGCCTACCGCAAAGCCAAAAACGCCACCATTTTAATGGTCAGCCATGCCATGGAAGATGTGGCGCGGATGGCGGACCGGCTTCTGGTTCTGGATCACAGCCGCATCCGCATGGACGCAGAGCCCAGCGAGGTTTTCCGCCACGCCTGGGAGCTGGAGCAGATTGGTCTGTCCATTCCGCAGGTGACCCGGGTATTCCTCCGGTTGCGGGAGATGGGGATTTCCATTGATTCCAGTGTATATACCGTGGAGCAGGCTGTCCGTGAACTGCAACGGGTGAAGGGAGGAAAGCACCAATGCTGAAAGACATCACTTTGGGGCAATACTTCCCCGGCAATACCCCGGTACACCGGATGGACCCCCGGACGAAGCTGATTCTGCTGGTGGTCTATATTGTTGCCCTCTTTGTGGCGAAAGGGGTAATTGCCTATGCGCTGGTGGCCGCTTTCCTGATTACGGCGGTTGCCCTGTCGAAAATCAAGCCGAAGGCTCTGTTTAAGGGACTCAAACCCATTCTCATTATCGTGATTTTGACGGCGGTACTGAATCTGTTCTATGCCCAGGGTGAGCGGGTGATTTTCCGCATTTGGAAGCTGACCGCCACATGGGAGGGCTTAGAGACGGCGGTATATATGATTCTGCGGATTGTGATGCTGATTTCCGGCACATTCCTGCTGACCTATACCACATCTCCCATTGCCCTGACCGATGGGCTGGAGTCTCTGCTGAGTCCCTTAAAAAAGATTAAAGTGCCTGTCCACGAGATTGCCATGATGATGTGTATTGCCCTGCGCTTCATCCCCACCCTGATTGAGGAGACGGACAAAATCATGTCCGCCCAGAAAGCCAGAGGCGCGGACTTTGAATCCGGCAACATCTTCCAGCGGGCGAAGGCGCTCATTCCCATTTTGGTGCCGCTGTTCATCAGTGCCTTCCGCAGAGCGGACGAATTGGCCACGGCCATGGAGTGCCGCTGTTATCAGGGCGGCGATGGACGGACCAAAATGAAGGTTCTGTCCTATGCCCGCCGGGATTTGGTTACGCTGGCTTTGGGGCTTTTGCTGTTGGCGGCGGTCATTACATTGAAGGCTCTGGGGCTGTAAAGGAGGAGACTATGCGCAATATTGCCATCTACCTCACCTATCTGGGCACAGCCTACCACGGCTGGCAGGTGCAAAAGGAGCTGACCACGGTGGCGGGCACACTGGAAGCCGCCGCCGGGAAACTGCTGGGTCACCGGGTACACATGACCGGTTGCGGCAGAACCGATGCCGGGGTACACGCCAGAGTCTATCTGGCCAACTTCCGCACCGAATCCACCATCCCGGTGGAGCGGCTGCCCTATGCCCTCAATACCCATCTGCCAGCGGACATTGTGGTCACCGGGGCGAGAGAAGTCAGCGACGGCTTCAATGCCATTGGCTCGTGTGTCCGCAAGGAGTATACCTATTTGATTTACAATTCCCGAATCCGTGACCCCTTCTATGTGAACCGGGCATGGTTTTACCCCAAGCATTTGGACGAGCGTATTATGCAGGCGGCGGGGCAACAGTTTGTGGGCACCCACGACTTTGCCGCCGTCCGTTCTGTGGGTACAGAGGTAAAGTCCACGGTGCGCACCGTCTATGACTATCAGGTCAGGCGGTCAGGGGATTTGATTGCGCTCAAGGTCAGCGCCAACGGATTCCTCTATAACATGGCCAGAGCCATGGCGGGGACGGTGGTCTATGCCGCCGAAGGGAAATTTCCCCCGGAAGCCATCGGAGAAATCCTGGCCTCCGGCAACCGGACAGCCGCCGGACCCACCGTACCGGGTGGCGGGCTGTACATGACCCATCTGTGGTACGATAACGGCACAGAGAAATTTGAACTGGCCGCTCCGGAGATGGTTTAATGCCTTTGGCAGTTATGGTGCCTTTGGCAGTTATGATGCCTTCGGCAGTTATGGTGCCTTCGGCAGTTATGGTGCCTTCGGCAGTTATGGTGCCTTTGGCAGTTATGGTGCCTTTGGCAGTTATGGTGCCTTTGGCAGTTATGGTGCCTTTGGCAGTTATGGTGCCTTTGGCAGTTATGATGCCTTCGGCAGTTATGGTGCCTTTGGCAGTTATGATGCCTTCGGCAGTTATGGTGCTTCGCAGTGATGATTCCCCTGCGGGGAAGTGATTTTGTGGGGGAGGTTGCCCGGTTATCTTCCGGCGAATCCGCAAAACCTCCCCAATCAATGCCTCCCTCACCGAGGGAGGTGCCCCGAAGGGGCGGAGGGAGTCAATCAGCAAAGCACTCCCGCAATACTCCCTCAGTCTTGGCCTTGCGGCCAAGCCAGCTCCCTCAAAGAGGGAGCCTCAGGCTACGCACCACCCAAAGCCTCCCTCACCGAGGGAGGTGGCACGGCGAAGCCGTGACGGAGGGAGTCGATAAGCTAGGCACTTCCGGTTTACTCCCTCAGCCTCGCTTTGCTCGGCAGTGACCGGAGGGAATGCCTGTGGTGCTCCCTCAGGGAGGGAGCCAACTCCCTCAGCCTCGCTTCGATCGGCAGTGACCGGAGGGAATGCCTGTGATGCCCCCGCCGAGGGGCCTTTGGCGTGGAGCAACCCTCCGATGACCAGCAGACTTCCGGCAAATCCGCACCCAGCCCCCGCAACCTTGTCCCCCCTCATTGATGAGGGGGATGTCGAAGGCAGGGGGAGTGCGGTAGAACCTGTCCGCAAGCAGAAAGCTATCGGCGAATCCACACCACCGCCAACCTGATCTCGTCACCCCCGGAAAGGAGTGCCCATGGAGAACAAGAACCCAAAAATCATCCCCTTCCGGCAGAAGGTTCGTGACCGCCGGGCCATTACCGTATTTGCCGGGGTGCTGGCGGTGCTGGTGTTGGTGCTGGCGTTCTTTGTGGTGGATGGTGGCAGAAACTGGGATGCCGTCCGGCGGTTTCTGACTTATGGCCGTGGAGAACAGCGCATTGACCGGGGCTCTGCCGGGCACTGGACACTGTGGGACGGACGACTGGTCACCGCCGGCAGTGACGGCGTGGTCTGCTATACCCCCGGTGGGGATATGGACTTCGTGGTTTCCGCGGATTTGTCCTCCCCGGAGCTGATTGCCGGCAACAGGACACTCCTGGCTTACTCCGCCGGTGGCAGTCGCCTGGTCCTGCTGAAGGACAACGGAGAGATTCTGCTGGAACTGAAAGATACCGGCCCAATCTTTGATGCCCATATGTCGGCCGATGGGGCGGTCTGTTGCCTTTCCAGTGGCGAGCGGGACAAAACCGTCCTGCAGGTTTATGACCGGCGACAGCTAAACTGCTATACCGTCCGCTCCGATACCCGCTATCTCGCCCGCTGTGCCGTGAGCAATGGGGCGAGGTACGTCTGCGCCGTGGCCTTGGAGGAAGAAGACGGCATTTTCCAGTCCGTGGCGGTGATTTACAACACGGACCATGAAACCCCGGTGGCGGAAGTCTCTCTGGGCAACCAGATGATTTATGATGTCCGCTTCTGGGACAATAACTGCATCACCCTTGTGGGAGACAGCAGCCTGATTACCCTGAACCCGGCGGGCGATATGCTGAGCCAATATGCATATGATGACCTGCTCGCCTATACCCTCTATGGAGAGGACTTTTCCGCCATCGCTGTGGGCGATGAAAACGGCGACAATCTATTGACCTTCGACCAAAATGGCAACCTGCTGGCCAATCTGCCCCTGCAGAGCCGGGAGATTCGCCTGACCGCCGGAGGGAAATATCTGGCCCTGCTCAGCGATGACCTGCTGGTATTGGGCAATCGGATGCTCAGTTGCGGCGAGGGTCAGACGGTCAGCGGCGTCATTTCCGGCTTGTGTGTGGGCGACCCCGGCGTGTGCTATGTGCTCGACAGCCGTGGAGCGACCAGATACCTGCCATAACCTTGACTTTTCCGGGTTAACCCCGTTAGATTAGGAGAATAGAACCATGCAACCTAAATTGTGTACCAAATGTAAGAAAAATGTGGCCGTGGTGTTCATTACCCGGCTGGAAAACGGCACCGCCCAGAATGAGGGCTACTGCCTGAAGTGTGCCAGAACCCTGAATATCCCCCAGATTACGGACATGGTCAAGCAGATGGGCATTTCCGAGGAAGATTTGGACAACTTCTCCGATGAAATGGAGGCCATGTTTGGCGGTGCTCAGCCCGAGGGCGAGGAAGACGAAATTGAAAGCCAGACCGCCACATTCCCCCTGCTGAACCAGCTCTTTGGCGGCACAGGCGCACCCGCCGCGTCCGGTGGCGACCGGAGAGACAACCTGCCGGAGAAGCGTCCCGGCAAGAAGGAGGAAAATCCGGAGGATGAGCAACCCGCCAAGCCCAAGGGAAAGAAGCACAAATTCCTGGACTCCTACTGCCTGAACCTGACCCAGAGAGCCAAAGAGGGCAAGCTGGACAAGGTCGTTGGCCGGGATGCGGAAACCGAGCGGGTCATTCAGATCCTGAACCGCCGCCAGAAGAACAATCCCTGCCTCATCGGTGAACCCGGCGTGGGCAAGACCGCCATTGCCGAGGGTCTGGCTCAGCGGATTGTGGCCGGCGATGTGCCCTATAAACTGCAGGACAAGGAGATTCTCCTGCTGGATTTGACCGCACTGGTGGCAGGCACCCAGTTCCGTGGCCAGTTTGAGAGCCGGATGAAGAGCCTCATTGGAGAGGTTAAGTCCTGCGGCAACATCATTCTGGTCATTGACGAGGTGCATAATCTGGTGGGCGCAGGCGATGCTGAGGGCTCGATGAACGCCGCCAATATCCTGAAGCCTGCCCTGTCCCGGGGTGAGATTCAGGTCATCGGCGCAACCACCTTCAACGAGTACCGCAAGCACATTGAGAAGGACTCTGCGCTGGAGCGGAGATTCCAGCCGGTCACCGTGGCAGAGCCCTCCATGGAAGAAGCCGCCGAGATTATGCTGGGTGTTGCCCACTATTATGAGCAGTTTCATTCGGTCACCATCTCCCCGGAGATTGCCCGGCAGTGCGTGGTGCTCTCTGAGCGGTATATCACCGACAGATTCCTCCCGGATAAGGCCATTGACCTGCTGGATGAGGCTTGCTCCGATTTGAACCTCAGGAATAAGGAGCTGTCCCGGCTGGCGCTGCTGCGGAAAGAGCGGGACGACTATCAGTTGGAGTTAAAGATGCTCACCGAAGATACCGAGGGCGAGCATTATGAGCGGATGGCGGAGCTGCGCACCCGGCTGTCCCGGTTGGCGCAGGAGATTCAGGAGCTGGAGCAGCTTCCTCCCCCTGTGGTCACCATGGAGAATCTGGCCAGAGTCATTGAGATGTGGACCAAGATTCCCGCCACCAAGATTAAAGCCCAGGAATATGACCAGCTCCGCACCCTGGATTCCCGGCTGAAAGAGAGAATCGTGGGTCAGGACGAGGCAGTCGCCGCCATTGGCAGAGCCATTCGCCGCAGTCGTGTGGGCATCAGCCCCAAGAAGCGCCCGGTATCCTTCATCTTTGTTGGCCCCACCGGCGTGGGCAAGACGGAATTGGTCAAGTGTCTGGCGGAGGAAATGTTTGACGCTGTGGATGCCCTGATTCGGCTGGATATGTCGGAGTATATGGAGAAGCACACGGTCTCAAAGCTCATCGGTTCGCCTCCCGGTTATGTGGGCTATGACGAGGCAGGACAGCTCACGGAGAAGATTCGCCGCAGACCCTACAGCGTTGTCCTCTTTGACGAGATTGAGAAGGCACACCCCGATGTGCTGAACATTCTTCTGCAGGTGCTGGACGACGGCCGCATTACCGACGCACAGGGTCGGGTGGTGAATTTTGAGAACACCATCATTGTCATGACCTCCAATGCCGGCTCTGACCGCTCCGGTGGCGCGCTGGGCTTCGGCCAGACCGTGAACCAAATGGCGACCGACAAGGCAATGAAGGCCCTGCGGGAGTTCCTGCGCCCCGAGTTCCTGAACCGGGTGGACGAGGTCATTGCCTTTAACCACCTGACGGAAGAGAACATCGAAGCCATTGCCCGGATTATGCTGAAGGAGCTGTCCGATACCCTGACTGAGCGGGGACTGACCTTCACCTGGGAGAGCGGTGTGGAGCATTATCTGTCTCAGAAGGCTTACTCCAACACCTATGGCGCAAGAAACCTGAGAAGAACCATCCAGAAAGAGCTGGAAGACCCCATTGCTCAGGCCATTATTGACAGCTTTGAAGTACCCATGACCGAAATCACCGCCGTTTTGCGGGATGGGGTTCTGGGGATTGAGAAGCGGTGAGCATGAACTCGACCGATAAAGAATGATAAACCCCCTTAAGACCCAACCCAATCCGGGAAAGGTCTTAAGGGGGTATTCTCGTAAACATCAAGCAGAAAGAAGGGTCTTACTCCCGATACCCCGCCATTTCCACCACAGCGCCACAGCCCACCCGGGACTCCTCTGCGGCCATGGCGATAAAGTGGCTCTCCATGGAGTCTTCCAGCGTGGTAATGGAATCGGGGTGTGCGCCCGCCAGATAGTCCAGGAATTCGGCAATCAGCACACTGTCCCCACCGGCGTGACCCACCATCTCATCTTTACGGATGGCGAAATCAAAGACCTGCGCCTCGCCACCAAAGGGGGTCACGGTGATGAGCTTCTTGTCCAAATCCGCAATCATGTTGCCGTGGGTGCCCATGAAGTTGGTGTAGCGACCACCACCGGCGGTGAATGCGCTCATGGTGAAGTTGATGGTGAGACCGTCCTCCATCTCCAGATTGACCACCTGATGATCCACCACATCATTGTCGCAGAAGTAGACACACCGACCATAGGGACCCTCTGTAATGGCCTTGCGGATGGTTTCTTCCGTGGGATTCAGGGAGAGAATGTTGCAGGGCCAGCCGGTCTTGCCGTGCAGGACACCGGTGGACTTATTGGTGAGGTAAATCTTCTCTGCATCATAGGGGCAGTTTTCTCTGGCCTTGCACCCATCGAGACAGCGCAGTGCCGCACCCTCCGGGGCATTTTCCGGCTTAAACTGACCCAGAGAGCCAAAAGAGGACACCCGGAGACACTTCTTACCCGTAAGCCAGACCATCAAATCCATGTCGTGACAGCATTTGGCCAGGAACATGGGGGAAGTCTCCGTACTGCTTCTCCAGTTGCCCCGGACGAAGCTGTGGGCCTGATGCCAGTAGCATACATTTTCAATGCCCTGAATGGTCATCAGCCGCCCCAATGTACCGCCGCGGAGGATCTCATAAATCTTCCGGAAGAAGGGGGAATAGCGCAGGACATGGCAGACCACCACTTTCCGCCCGGTTTTCCGGCTGACGGAAAGAATGTCTTTGCACTCCTGCAGGTCGGGGGAAATGGGCTTCTCCAGCAGAACATCATAGCCCTTTTCCATGGCGGCGATGGCATGGGGGACGTGCTGACGGTCTTGAGTGCAGATGATGACGGCATCCGCCAATTTTGGTTGTGCCAGCAAATCCTCTCCGCTGGCATAGCAAACCGCATCTTCCAACCCGGGGAAGGTCTTGGCCTGCTTCAGCTTGTCTGCATCCGGGTCAGCCAACGCCACGACTTTGGCGCGCCCCGGCATATGGGACAGCGCCTCAGCATAGGCATCCTTGCCCCGACTGCCGAGACCGATAATGGCAATGGTGGTAATGGACATGAGAATACCTCCTTGTGGATTTTTCTCTATTTTACCACAGTTGGGGTGGGATTGCAACAGGATTGGCCGGGTTTTGTCGTTTCTGCACCGTATTGTGGTGCAATTGGTAACAACCGGGATGCCTGATGCCGCCGGGATACAGGACAACAACCCCCACAACCAACGGTTGAATTTACTCGCCAGTGCCGTCATTGTATTTCCGGATGCTCCGTGTTATCCTATAGCCAGCTAAGCAAGGCAAAAATGGACTGGGCAAGATGTGCGTGTCCTGTTGCGTGCTGAAGCGGTGAAAAGTAAAATCAGGAGGTGCGATACCATGAACGAACTGAATTTAGCTACCCGCATCCGGCAACTCCGGAAGAAGAAAGGCATCACCCAGGAGACCATGGCGGCGGCTTTGCTGGTCTCGCCCCAAGCGGTGAGCAAATGGGAGTCCGGGACCTTCTGTGCCTGAGGTGAGCGATATGAGAAAAATACTAAACAACCTGGGAAAAAATAAAGGGTACTTTCTGGGAACTCTCTTGGTAGGCATCATTTTTTCCGGGATTAGCGTTCTGACGCCCACCATTTCCGGTGAGATGATCACCGCCTTTACAGAAAACGCTGCTGCTGGCAGTCGACTCCTGAGCCTGTATTTGTCCGCAGGTCTGTGTCAGATTGTGTTCTCCTTGCTGGATGCCTACGCGGGAATGCAGTTCCAGCTACGGCAAAAGCGGATGATGCGCGGCAATCTGTTCAGGACCTTCTCCAGAAAAGACTCTGCCGGACGTGAAAAGATCTCTTCCTTTGCATCATTTCTCAATAATGACATTCCGACCTTAGTGGAGCAGTATTTTTCCGGCACCATCGACATAATCAAGTGCGTGTTCATTTTGGTTTTTTCAGCTATCTCTATGCTGTCTGTTCATTGGGCTTTGGCACTCATTGTGTTTGCAGTAAGTGGATTGATTATCCTCTGCCCCAAAACCATGCGTAAAAAGGGCGGAGAAGCACGGACGGCATACTCTGAGGCCCTTGGCAAGTACAACACCAGTCTGCAATCATTTCTTGGTGGTCTGCGAATTGTAAAGAGCTATGGTTACTACAATCGCGCCAATGAGATTCAGGAAGACGCAAACGGACAGATTGCAAAGAAGGAACAAGTTTTGATCCGCTGCCAGATGAATGTGCAAAGCATGACCAGTTTTTTGCAGGTGGGAAAAACACTGCTCATTCTGGTCGTTGGCGTTGTGCTGATCTCTATGGGGCAAATGGAAATTGGTGGTTTGGTCACAGTTGTGCAACTGGCGCAAATGATTGCAGCCCCGGCAGAGGTTCTGGCCTACATGATCCATGCCCGTAATGAAGTTCTTCCGATTTTGGATCAGTATGAAGAAATGACCACCGAGGAGGCTTTTGCTTGCGGCGCACCTCCGCTTTCTGGCAAGGTCGAAACCATCATAGTAAGGGATGTGTCTTATGCCATTGATGGACTTCGGATTCTGGGAGGTGTTACCGCAGCTTTTGAGGCCGGGAAGAATTACTTGATTTCCGGCGAAAGTGGCAGCGGCAAATCTACCCTTATGCGACTTATCTCGCAGATTGGCAATCTTGACTATTCAGGAAGTATCACCTGTAACGGCAAGGATCTGCGGACGGTATCGGTGGCGGCTTACCATCAGCGAGTTTGCCCGGTTTTTCAGGAGTCGTATTTGTTCCATGCAACACTGAAGGAAAATATCCTTTTGGGACGATCTGTTTCCATGGATACTTATGCCGCCGTGATTAGGCGACTAAATTTGGAATATCTGATTGAGCGTTATCAAGGACAGGAAATCACGCCTGAGATTATAGAGCAGATTTCCGGCGGTGAGCGGCAGCGTGTTGCACTTGCCCGCGCAATGGTAGGAAAGCCGGAGGTCTATTTGCTGGATGAGGTGACCTCTGCACTGGATGCCAGCAATTCTGAAGCGATCGAAGAAATGTTGCTACATGAGGACGCTATGGTCATTCATATCTGCCACAAGCCCAATGGCAAGCTGTTGCCGCTGTATGACAGACGGTTTGTTATGAATGACGGTAAATTGTCTGAAGGATAACACGGGAAGGAGTGATACCATGAACGAACTGAATTTAGCTACCCGCATCCGGCAACTCCGGAAGAAGAAAGGCATCACCCAGGAGACCATGGCGGCGGCTTTGCTGGTCTCGCCCCAGGCCGTGAGCAAATGGGAGTCCGGTGTCTCTTACCCCGAACTGACGCTGATTCCGGCTCTTGCCCGGTATCTGGGGGTCAGTCTGGACTACCTGTTTGATTATGACCCGGCGGCGGTGGAGCAGGAGGTAATGAAGCTGGTGCAGGACAATTGGACGCTGTTCTTCGACAATCCTGGGAAATATCAATCCATGATTCGCTCGGCCTTGATGAAGTACCCGGAGCATGAGGGACTTCTGTCGGCTTTGCTGGACTCGTATGAATATGAACTGCGCAACTTTGACCGCACCGACCATTTGGAGGAAATCATTGAGCTGTCCGCAAGACTCATGGACGAAAGCCGGAATGTGGAGCGCATCTGCTCGGCCATGGATGTTCAGGCGGCGGCATGGCTGAAGCTGGGTCGGGAGGATAAGGCGTTGTCTATTCTTGAGGCCATGCCCAGAGAGGTGGATTTGCGCTATGATTCTATGGCTTTCCGGCTCACTGGGGAGAAGAAGCTGGATGCGGCGGTGAAGGCTCAGCGGGTGCACTTGCAGAATCTGTATATGGGCTGTTTCGAGGAAGGCAACGCCCTGTTCTTCCTTGGGCGCTACCGGGCGGCGGTGACCGCATACGAACGGGGGCGGATGATTCTCACCATGTACCTGAACAACGACCGGCAGGGGCAGAAAGCCTACCTCTGGGATGGGATGCAGACCTTCCACTGGGCATTTCACCTGCTGACGGCGGCCTGCCGGAATAAGCTGGGGGAGAAAGATGCCTGTGAAGCGGAGCTGGAGACGGTCTGGCGCATCATCAGTACCGCCTGGGAGGACTTCCGGGAGAAAAAGGACGAGTATATGCAAGCTGTCTATGCCTGCATGGAGGAACATGGTTTGGTTGAATACCTGCCCATGATGCGCAAGAAAGCCGACTGAACCCCATACAAACGACAACCCCGGCAGCCCAAATAAGCTGCCGGGGTCAAACATTCCGTAAGTTAAAACCAAGCCCATCATCCGCACTGCAAAATCAGCCAGGTATGGTCAAAATCCCGCCTGCGCAAATCCTCCTCGGTAATCCACAGGTACAGCCGCCCGCAGTCGCCCCACATCATGCCCAGTTCCTCGTTGCTGTCCACCTGCAGGAGCAGTTGCCACCGGTCGGCGTTCTTGTGGGCACCCTTGGCGCTGGCTTCGGCATAGCCAGCGGAATTGCCGGCGTAGTAGCCCTGGGTCACAATCTGGCACTCCACCTGCATATCGCCCTGAATCTGGTTGGGATAGCCCAGCAGTTTGTTGACGCACGGGTCTTCCGCTTCTTCCTCCAGCTCATCCATCAGGTCATAGAGCCGGTCTTTGGTGGATTTCAGCAGGATTCCGAGTCCGCTGGCATCGCTGAAGGGGTCGGGCAAATCGGGAGAAGACCGGAAAGACAGCCGGGCGGAGTCAAAAGTCAGACCCTCATCCTCCAGCTCACCGGGCTGTTCCAGACGGCAGAGCGCAATCGAGTCATCCTCCACATAGAGGACATGCTTGCCGTCGGCATCCTTGGGATCAAAGCCCCAGGGCATACCGTCATCCGGATTGTAGTCATAAAAGAAGTACAGTATCCCACGCTCCGGCAGTCGCCCGTCCAAATCAAAAGGCTTCACCTCAGCGAAGTTAATCTGCCCGACGAAGGACAAGGGAATCTGCTCCATTACCCCATCCCGGCAGGGCCAGTCCATTCCTGCCGGCAGGTCAGGGGCACCACCCAGCTTGGAGTGACCCAGGGGAATCTCCTCATCCGCACAGGGGTCAAGCTGAAGGCGAATGGAGTTTTTTGCTTTATTCACCAGAGTATTAAACTGCTGCTTAAGGTTGTGGGCCTCATATCGGGCCGCCAATTCATCCAGAGTTGTCACGGTGACCTCCTTGTTGTGCATCAAGAAATAAAATAGAATTTGGACAATTAAACGATTTGCTTTGGTAAAATCAATAGGTTAAAATAGAGCCCCGGAAACCCGAGGCTCATACAAAACAGCCGAACTGTTTTTCTTTCTGCGTATATTCTACAGCAAACCGGGTCAAAAGTCAACCCCGCCGGTGAAGAATTTCTACAAGCCGCTTAAATACATCATAGCTGGTGGTAAGCAAGGGATTCTGCCGGAAATACGCCCGGTGGAGCACCATTTCCCGGTTCACCAGTTCATCCAAATCCCGAAGCCTTGCCCGGCGGGTATCTTCCCCGGTTACAATGCGGTCAAAAGCATAAAGCAGGTGGACAATCTGGGCAAACCGCCGGTTGGACAGCTTCTTCCGGGCAGACTGACGGCTGACCCCGGCTTCGGACAGCATCCGGGTGATGGGCAGAGGCTCTTTGGCGTGGGGTTTTCCGGTCTGGGCATCCAGATTTGGGGTAAGGTCGGTGAGGAAGCAGTTGTTGTGGGCGGCGGCGTTACGCACTTGGCGAACCCGATCCAGCGTACCGGAGTCCACAGGCATTGACCAGCCAATTCTCCGGGCGGCGAACTCGGCAAACCGAAGCAAATCCCCAAAAGTCACCAGCTCAATAAATGCCCAAACCGGCATGGCATCCGTATGCTTGCGGATGAGACCTCCGCAGTAGGGGTCGTTGCGGCTGCCTTCCAGCTTGCTGGAAATGGGTCGTGCCCGGGAGGCGGCATTCCTCGCACGCTGGGAGAAAGGCTGATTGACCTCCCCGAAGACATAGTCCGATACAATGTCATAGCCGTCTTCCCCCGGCGCTTCCTTAATGGCGGTCAGAAGTCGTACTTTGAGAAAATGCTCCACATCCAGACACAAGGACAAGACCGCCTGCTGAAATAACCGGTCAAGCCGGGCCAGCTCCACCAGATGGGCAAACTCCAGATTCTCGTATTTCCCGGCGTTTGCCCCGGAAGTACACTTGGTGAAATTTGCCCGGTAAGAGGTCAGTTTGAAATAGCTGTTGTTTTGGTTCAGATAAGCCCGGGCATCTTTTTCGGACATGATGGTAAACCGAATGCCCTCGCCCCGCATATGGGTGAGAAGCTCGTCTACGGTGAGCATGGGTGCGGACATGGCGCGCCTCCTTGTTGGAAATCATGGATGGTGATATTGTAACATATTTTGGGGAATTTTCAACTGCATTGTCGGGGATAACGGTGGTTTTGGATGCAATGTGCCAATACAACACTTCCTGACGCATGGCAACATCCGTTTTCAGTCACATTGCAAGTCGCCGCCCATCTGGGTTGGGACAGGCGGCGAAGTGTGCATTATCCAAAGGTATACATTTTGACACCATACGCCAGAAATGACAATAAAAAGGCAAGCACTTCCGACAGAGGGGGAATCCCCGGATGCCGGAAGTGCGTTTTGTTTGCCGACTGCCTGGATTTGCTTGCCCAAAGGGGTGACCGACCTCAGACAGGTAGCCCAGCAACCCCGGGACTTCGCCGCAGATTAAGCCCAAAAGAAATCCCCCACCGGATTTCTCCGGTGGGGGAGGGGAAGTGAATTACATGTCGAAGGGTTCCATGCTCAGGACGGGATGGCCGACCTCAGACAGGTAGCCCAGGAGCTGCTCGGGATCCTCGGTGCAGATGGTCTCATCGGCGATCATGTCGGTGAAGCCTTCAACGCCATAGATTTCCTTAGCGGCAGCATCCAGACGCTCACGAACCTGATCCTTCAGATCCTTGGGCATCCAAACGATACGGCCCAGACCGCCCTCGGCCTTCAGGAACTTCTTGGAGGAGATGAACTGCTTGCCGTGGCCCATGAAGCCGGGGGTCTGAACACCGCCACCGGTCATGGAGGCCATCTCGGAGAAGCTCATGCCCAGAGGAGTCATGCCGGCGTGCTCACGGGTGGTGATGACGACACCCATGGAGACGGGCTCGACACCGCAAATACACTCGAAGCAACCGCAGGAGGTCATGGGATCCTGGAACAGGGAGTACAGGGTGATGTGCTCCAGAGCACCGTGGGAGTACTTGAAGACAGCCTCATCAACGTCTTCATAGCGGCCCAGCTCTTCGTCGATGCAGCGCTCCTTGGGAACGACCTGGCAAGGACCGGCGGGATCCAGCTCATTGGTGGCCTTGGCATCCAGCCAGGACACGGCGCCGCACAGACCCAGACGCTCGGGGGTAACGATACAGACGTGGCTGGGGGAGAAA
Source organism: Oscillospiraceae bacterium (assembly GCA_015067725.1). GTDB lineage: Bacteria > Bacillota > Clostridia > Oscillospirales > Oscillospiraceae > Faecousia. The sequence continues at coordinate 21,310 of SVLX01000011.1, forward strand.
GCCTGGCACATGATGCAGGTATAGTACACGGGCACAGACTCGTCAGTCATGGAACGCAGACGGTCGTCACGCTTGGCGAAGACTTCGTTGGCCTTCTTGCGCAGCTCAGCGTTCTTCTCAGCGTCAACAACGATCTTGACCTGGCACTTGTCCACAACGGCCTCGAACTCGCTCTTGATCTTGGCGTACAGAACCTCACCGATGTGCTTGAAGCGGAAACCGGCCTCAAAGTCAGCCTTGGAGATACGGATACGGATCATGTCACGCTGACCGGTGTGCATCAGACCTTCGACGCAGTTCAGGTAGGAGTGGAACTTACGCTCCATAACGGACTCGAAGTCGGTCTGCATGGCCTTACCGGCGACCTCAACGGTGTAAGACAGGGAAATCTTGGAGCCAACGGGAATCTCGTCCAGCTCGGGGCCTTCGACGACGATCTTGTGGTCTTCGATTTCGTTGGCTTCCTTGGTGGAGACCAGCTCGAAGCAGTCTACACGGGAGCCGTCAATTTCCACCTGCATATCGCCACGGCGGATGATTTCGCCCTCAAAAGCGGAGGCGAAGGAGACGGGGATGTCGATCTTGGTGATCTTAATCTTGATGTCGCGGGCCTCCAGAGAGGTGGCGTTGAACTTGGAGACGTCTTCCTGAACGATCAGGCTCTTGGGAACACGGAAGATGTTCTCGGTCTCATTGGTGACAACGGGGAAGCCCAGAGCGATAGCGCCGGCGCCGCAGGCGACGATCACATCGTCCAGAGGCTTAAAGGCGTTAACGAAAGCGGGAACACGCTCCATGGTATACTTCATCAGGTTGCCGGCATCGCCGGGAGTGATGTTACCAAAGATCAGAGCGGCACGCAGAGCGACAGAGACAACATGGATAACAGAGGTCACATCCATGCCCAGGGGCACGACGCGGACATTGTCGCCGGTCTTATAGCCCTTCTCCTGCAGCTGGTCGATGACACCGCCAACCAGAGTGACCAGGATGCCCTGGCTCTGGTAGCTCTTAACCAGCTCAACAGCCTCGTCGGCAGTGGGAGCGGAGCCCAGAATAACAGCAACGCCGGGGATATCGCCGGTGACCAGGGGAACACCCAGGTTACGGACGAAAGCGTCAGTGATGTGGCCATAGCAGGGCAGCTCGTAAGGAGTTGCGCCGTTAATGTACTTCAGAACTTCGATGAACTCAGCGCACAGAGCGGTGGCAACGCCGGACATGAAGGCGTCGTGCAGGCGGGGGGCGCGGGTCATCAGGGACTTGACAACACCCAGAGCGGCCTTCAGCTCGCCCAGTGTGTTGACCTTAACACCGGTGACGGCGTAGTAGCAGGGCAGGCTGTATGCAGTGTCGGGGAAAGACACGGCCTGACCTTCGCCATAAGTGGCAATGGCGTTGTCGATGGCAGCTTCGGTGAGGCCATATACGGCATCATTGCCGCCGAAAACTCTTTCAAAAAGTGTCACAGTATTTCCTCCTATATTTCATCACGATCCAGGATCGCCTTGATTTTCCGAATTTCTTCGATTGCCGTGGGACTGAAGTCATAGGGAGACTTGCCCTGACGGTCAGCATCAATCACTTCCGTATTGTAATGCAAAATGCCCAGCAAATCTTCTTCGGGGATGGACTGGCGGATGAACGCCTCGTCCTGCTCGTCCCGGACTTTGTTGGCCACCACACGAACCCGCCGGACCCCCAAATCCTGAGCCAGCCGCTTGACATTGCGGTAGGTCTGGACGCTGCGGGCGCCGGGTTCAATGACCACGATAAACTGATCCATATTGGCGGCAGTGCCGCGGCCCAGATGCTCCAGACCGGCCTCCATATCCATGATGACCACGTCATTCTTCCGATAGGTCAGGCTACTGAGGATGGCCTTGAGCATGACGTGTTCGGGGCAGACGCAACCGTGACCGCCGGTATCGACGGTACCCATGACCAGGAGTTTAACGCCATGGATTTCCTTGGCGTATTTCTCCGGGATGTCGGCCACATAGGGATTCAGCTTAAAGAATTTGTTGGCTTCGTTGGCACCGGTGCGCTCCTCAACCAGAGTGCGCATACGGGAGATGGGAATGATGGTGTCCACTTCCTCCTGACTCAGGCCCAGAGCCAGACCCAGGTTGGCATCGGGATCCACATCCGCCGCTAAGACGGTGCGGCCCTCATCGGCATAGAGCCGGGCCAGAGTGGACGACAGGGTGGTCTTACCTACGCCGCCCTTGCCGGTAATCGCTACTTTCATTGGAAAAAGACCTCGTTGTGAATGGAATTAGATGCCCAGAGCGGCACGCTTGGCCTCAATGCGCTCGATCATCAGATCGCCCAGCTTCTCGATGTCGGTTTCGACAACATAGCTGGCCTCGACCCACTTCTTAACGCCATTCTCGCCAGTCAGCCAATCGCAGACCTCGGAAGAGCCCTTAACATAGGGATCAACGCCCAGGAAGGTATCCAGACCGGTAGCAACGACATAGTTACCGATGGAGACAGCCTTCTCACTCATCCATTCGGGAGCGCAGCCCACGACAGGCAGAGCGGAGATGGGCAGACCGGAGTCCTTGGACAGCTCGGAAGCCAGAATCAGCATACGGGAAATATCGACGCAGGAGCCCATGTGCAGAACGGGAGGAATACCAGCCAGCTCGCAGACGCGCTTCAGACCGGCGCCGCAATACTCCTTGGCCATTTCGGGATCCATCAGACCGGCCTTGGCGGCAGCCTGAGCGGAACAGCCGGAAACGATCAGGATGATGTCGTTCTCCAGGAGCTTCTTCATCAGCTCGATGTGAGCATAGTCGGGGCGGACCTTGGGGTTGTTACAGCCGACCATGGCAACAGCGCCACGGAGAACACCGGAAGTAACGCACTCCAGCAGGGGCTTGGTGGTGCCCATGGTGTCGACCTGGGTGTTGGCGACGCCATCGAGGACCTTGATGATGGCTTCGACGGAATAACCGACGCGGGCCTTGGTCTTCTGCTGGGGGATATTGACCAGCTCGGGTCTGCGGTTCTTGAAGTTCTCGACAGCGGCTCTGACGATGGCCTTGGCGTTCTCGCCGGCGGTCTCAGCGCTGAACTGGATGAACTCGGAGTCGGGGATCCGGGCGATGGGGGAGGTGGTGATGAACTTGGTGTGGAAGCACTTGCTCAGGGGGCCCAGAGCGGGGAAGATGCACTGCACGTCAACAACGATGGCTTCGCAGGCGCCGGTGAGAACAACATTCTCCTGGCTCAGGAAGTTACCGGCCATGGGGATACCGTGACGCATAGCGACTTCGTTGGCGGTGCAGCAGACACCGGCGATGTTGATGCCCTTGGCGCCGACGGACTTGGCCAGAGCGATCATCTCGGGGTCATTGGCGTAGTAAACGATCATCTCGGACAGGCTGGGGTCATGGCCATGGACGATGATGTTGACCATGTCCTGCTCCATAACACCGATGTTGGCGGTGGTGTCCAGAGGCTTGGGGGTGCCGAACAGAACGTCGGAGAACTCGGTGCCCATCATGGAGCCGCCCCAACCATCGGACAGACCGGCACGCAGGGCCTGATGAATCAGGGCCTCGGGCATGCTGGAGCAGCCCATATGGGTCATATGCAGGGACTGAGAAACCTCGCGGTCAATGGCGCGGGGCTCCAGACCGGCGGCGGCCCACAGGTCCTGGGTGTGCTGAGGAGCGCGCTTCAGGAACTTCTGGGTGCCGAAGGGCTTGCCGTACTCCATCAGACCGACTTCGGCCATCTCGTGAGCCAGGTCATAGATATCCTTGCCCTCGGTCTCGACGCCCCATTCCTTGGCGATACGGATGAGCTTCTCGGGGTCCTTAACGGTGTAGTTGCCGCCTTCGCGGGTCTCGTGCAGGGTGTGCATGATTTCACGGCCGTGGTCAGAGTGAGTAGCGGAGCCACCGGCGGTGAACTTCAGGAAGTTACGGGCAACGATGCCATGCACATCGCAGCCACAGATGCCACGGGGAGCCTTCTTGGTGATGCGGCAGGGGCCCATGGAGCAGATACGGCAGCAGGTACCGGACTCACCGAAACCGCAGTGAGGTGTCTGGTTCTTGACTCTCTGCTGCCAGGAGTCAGCACCGACCTTAGAGCCGTTTTCCAGCAGTGAGGCAGTAGCCGCTTCCATTTCTTCGACAGTGATTAAACGATCCCAATCCTTCAAAATGAATTCCTCCTATTTATTGTGATCTGTCTGCCGCGGTCTTTTGCGCAACCGGTGAATGGCGGCAAAGACATCGGGAGTATGCGGCAGACCTCAGGGTGTACCTACCATATTGTAACGTTTTTTCTTCGGAATGTCAATCTCATGTTTGTTTTCCGGAGGGACTTTTTTCGCAAAGTGGGGCGAAAAGGGTTAATTGTAGCCAAAAATTGGTTTTTTTAGGGTATATGGATAACAAAATGCCGGTAGCAGAGGCGGTTTTTTGTTGCCGGAATCAACGGAAAAAGGCAGAAAAAACGGTTACCCAAGGCAAACTCCCCACTGGGGGAAATGGGGGATTCTCCGCCGCCCGGTTGACAAATTCTGACCCCCTGGGTATACTGTTTTCCAGAAGCTGTACCAAGGACTTGAGACCGCCCAACCGGTACAACAAGAATATGCTCTACCCAAGGAGGTTACCCCATGAATCAGGAATGGAAAACCGTCACCCATTTGCTGACACAGGAGCAGATGGATGGCAAATGCCGCTTGTTTGCCAGAGTCGCCATTCAGCCCGGACACACCCTGCCTTCCCACAGACACGACGGGGAGACGGAGACCTATTACATCCTCTCCGGTCACGGCCTGTATGACGACGATGGACAGTTGCGCCCGGCCAATCCCGGGGATGTGTTCTTCTGTGCCGACGGCCACAGCCACGGTATCCGTTGCACCGGGGATGAGCCGGTGGAGTTTGTGGCACTGATCATCAACGGGAACAAGGCGGAATGAGGGCAAGCCGGACATTCTCCGCCACAGAGATGACACCATCTAAATCATCGCCCACAAGGAGAAAGCGTCCCGCCGAATTCTGGCAGGACGCTTTTGGTGGTTTTTCTTTAGCGCAGGCGGTTGGCGGACTGCCCGATGACCTTCAGCAGATCTTCACAGATGCGCGATGCCTGCGGGGTCTGCGCTTGGGAGAAGCGCAGCGCTCTGGTCAGGCCGTTGGCGGTGAAGGTGAGCCGGATCTCCCCTTCGGGGTCGGTTTCCATGTGCTCCAGCGCATTAAGCAGTTTCCAGCAGGTGTACCGCTCCTCACCGGTCAGGCTCAGGGTGTAACTGAGCCCGCCATTTTCCGTCAGGACGCCGGTGGCACTGTCAAAGCGGTTTTCCCCCCAGTCGATGGTGAAGCTGAAATCGGCCGGAACTTCGCCGGACACGATTGCGCCGCCGGTGGGCTGGGTGGAGCTCTGAATGCCGGCATGGCTGAAGTCTCCGTCATGCAGACCGGATTTGCCGGTTTCCGGGGAAAACTCCTGCTCGTCGGTGGAGTAAAGCGCATTGCCGGTTGCGCCGTTCATTTCCGGGCTGACGGCTTCGGCATTGTCCCGGCCAACCCGGCCGGGGAGCATCTGCAAGGCCAAAAACAGCAGAGCCGCACACAGGCAGGCCGCCAAAGCACCGGAGAGCCAGACCCGGACCGGCCTGCGGCTGGGGGTTTTCCCGGCGGCGGTTACCAGCTCGTCCTCCACATCTCCGATGGCGCGGAAAAGATCACGTTCATTCAAGACCAATACCCTCCTTTTCCAAATGGAGCTTCAGCTTGTTCCGGGTGCGGAACAGGCTGGATTTCACCGCGCTGAGGCTCATGCGATACCGCCGGGACAGCTCATCCAAAGATTCGCAGTACCAGTACCGCCGGAGGAACAGATTCCTCTGCTTATCCGGCAGTTCCCGCAGGAAAGCGGAGAGAATCTCCGACAATTCAAGCTGGGCATAGTCATCCCGTGTGCTGGGGATACAGTCGCTGAGTTCAGACAACAGTTGGTCGAAGGACCCGGAACGCTTGGCGGCATGATTGTAATCATAGCGGTCAAGGGCGAGGTTTCTGGTAATCCGCCCCAGAAAGGCGGAGAGCTTATTGGGTCTCTGGGGAGGAATGGAATCCCAGGCCCTGAGCCAGGTATCGTTGACGCATTCTTCCGCATCTTCCCGGTCATGGAGAACACCAAAAGCGATGGCATGGCAGTACGCGCCGTATTTCTGCCCGGTCTCAGCCAGAGCCCTCTGGTCGCGTTGCCAGTACAGGTCAATAATCCGCTCGTCTTCCAAATGAGGTAGCCTCCTGTCCTTCTTATTGATTCAGACGGAACCGATGGGGTATTGGTTGCGGTGGGGGGAGAAAAATTTTGGTTAAGCCTTGTCCAGATGGACATTGAGGTGGGGATAAGTCATAATGACACCGGCCTCGTCAAATTCCTTGCGAATATTCTCGTTAATTGCGAAATAGGCATCCCAGTAGTCTTCGGCGGCGGTCCAGACCCGCAGAACATAGGTGATGGCACTGTCGCCATAGGTCTGGATTCCCACAAAGGGTTCGGGGGTAAAGAGGGTCTGGGGGACGTTGGCTGCCCGGAACAGAGCCTTCTTCACGGCTTCCGTTGAACTGGTATAGGAGGCGGAGACGGTGATGTCCACCCGGCGGTTTTTGGCGGTGGAGTAGTTGGTGATTTCGGCGGTGGAGGCGATGGAGTTGGGGATGGAGATAATCTTGTTGTCGGGGGTCATCAGCTTGGTATAGGCCAGACCGACCTCATGTACAGTGCCACTCTGCCCGCCGATATCCACATAGTCGCCGGACTTGAAGGGGTGGGTGGACAGCAGGGTGATGCCACCGACCAGATTGGTCAGCGCACCCTGAACGGCCAGGGACAGTGCCAGGGATACCACACTCAAAATGGCCACCAGACTGGTCACATCCACGCCCAGACCGGAGACGACCACCAGCACCAAAATGGCATACAGCAGAATCCGCATACCGCCCCGGAGCATACCATAGGCGGCTTTCTCCAGCTTGGAGCGCTCCAGGGATTTTTCAAACAGCTTCATGGCCAGCCGGATAACGACCAGACCAATGACCAGGGTGAGGACGGCGGGGACCAGCTTGCCCAAAGTCAGGGACTTAAAGAAGCTGGCCACAGTACCGGAGGACGCGGATGCGCCCAAAATGTCAGTGAGATAATGCATAGAATTTCCTCCGTTTCTTTAATCTGTGGTTATTATAGCCCAGAATATCCGGTTTTGCAAGAGGATTACGGCGAGGAGGAGGAAGAAACAAAAGTTTTTGGAGGAATTTGAGAAATTTGAAAAAAAGGGCATTGAAATTCACTGGGGCTTCATGTATAATAGGAAACGGTGCGGTTCAAGTTCCGCCCAATTGCGCATGTTAACGGGGAATTCCCCGTGGAAGGAGAAATAATTCTATGTATACTGCTAAGGACATCCGTAATATCTGCCTGCTGGGCCATGGCGGCGACGGCAAATCCGCTCTTGCTGAGAGCATGCTGTTCCTGACCAAGGGCACTGATCGCCTGGGCAAGCGCGCCGACGGCAACACCGTCAGTGACTTTGACCCCGAAGAGATCAAGCGCGGATATTCTATCTCTACCGCCGTTCTGCCGGTTGAATATCGCAAGTGCAAGATCAACGTCCTGGATAACCCCGGCTACTTCGACTTCGCCGGTGAGATCGCTCAGTCTCTGCGGGTCGTTGACTCCGGCCTGATCTGCCTGACTGCCAAGGGCGGCATCGCTGTCGGCACCGAGAAGTCCTGGGACTATCTGGAATCCGCCGGTATGCCCGCCATGTTCTATATCTCCAAGATGGACGAAGACCATGCCGACTTCTTTAAGGTTCTCGAAGCCCTGCAGAATGACTATGGCACCGGTGTTGTTCCCTTTAACTTCCCCATCATGTCCGGTGAGAAGGTTCTGGGCATTGTCGATGTGATGCATGAGAAGGCTTTCAAGGCCGACGGCAGCGCCATGGATGTCCCCGCCGACTGTGCGGATCAGCTGGAAGAGTACCGCCATGCCATCAGCGAGGCCGTCGCCGAAACCGACGAAGAGCTGCTGGAGAAGTTCCTGATGGAAGAGCCCTTCACTCCCGAAGAGCTGATGAATGGTGTCCGCACCGCCATCAACACCAGATCCCTGTTCCCCGTGTTCTGCGGCTGCGCCATGAATGGTCTGGGCACATTGAACCTGCTGGACAACCTGATTGAGTTCGCCCCCAACCCCCTGGAAGGCAAGCCCATGGCTACCGAGGATGGCGAAGTGAAGCTGGATCCCAACGGCGCTCCCGCTGTGTTCGTCTTCAAGACCATCATCGACCAGTACGGCAAGAACTCTTATTTCAAGGTCATTTCCGGTGACGCCACCTCTGACCTGGCTCTGGCCAACTTCCGTGCCGGCACCACCGAAAAGCTGGGCCGCCTGTTCCTGCCCAAGGGCAAGAAGACCACGGAAACCGCTCAGATCGCCTGCGGCGATATCGGCGTGGTCAGCAAGCTGACTTCCGTCCGTACCGGTGATACTCTGGGTACCGCCGGCAAGACCGCTCCTCTGGCCCCCACCGCTTATGCCAACCCCTGCTATCGCATGGCTGTCTATGCCAAGGTCAAGGGTCAGGAAGATAAGGTCGCCAACGGCCTGAGCAAGCTGAATGAAGAAGATTGCTCCTTCAACTACAGCACCAATGCCGAGACCAAGGAACTGGTCATCGCCGGTGTTGGCGATATCCATCTGGATGTCATCTGCTCCAAGCTGAAGTCCAAGTACAATGTCGAGGCTGAGCTCCGTCCCGCCAAGATCGCTTACCGTGAGACCATCAAGAAGAAGGTCGAAGTTCACGGCCGTCACAAGAAGCAGTCCGGTGGCCATGGCCAGTTCGGTGACGTTTACATCCGCTTTGAGCGTCAGGAAGAGTCCGAAGAGATGATCTTCGCCGATGAGACCGTGGGCGGCTGCGTGCCCAAGAACTTCATCCCCTCCGTTGAGAAGGGTCTGCGCAACTGCGTGAAGAAGGGTGTTCTGGCCGGTTACCCCGTGGTCTTCCTGAAGGCCGTTCTGTACTTCGGTTCTTACCACGCCGTTGACTCCTCCGATATGGCTTTCCAGACTGCCGCCAGCATCGCTTATAAGGACGGTCTGCCCGGTGCCGCTCCCACTCTGCTGGAGCCCATCTCCGAGCTGAAGGTTTATATCCCCGAGTCCAACATGGGCGACATCGTCGGCGACCTGAACAAGCGCCGCGGTCGTGTCATGGGCATGAACCCCGATCCCAAGCATCGTGGCTGGTCCATCGTTGAGGCCGAAGTGCCCACCGGTGAGATGTCCTCCTATGCCATCGACCTGCGCGCCATGACTCAGGGCCGTGGTTCCTTCGAGCTCAACTTCATCCGTTACGAAGAAGTTCCTCAGGCCAACCAGCCCAAGATCATTGCCGACGCCAAGAAGGACGAGGAAGCCTAAGTTTATCATTCTCCATCCGCACCCATGGTTTTTTACTGTGGGTGCGGATTTTTGAGAAAAAGGAAGTCGGGTATGTTGCCCAGACGGTCCGCTTTGAACCGGCAGATGAAAAACCGGTTGCGCAAGCGGACACAAGGCACTGCAGTTTCGGTTGAGGTAATTTCCGGAAAGGAATGATATGTTGACAAATGCTGCGCAGGAAAAACGGCAAACCGGTAGTTTTTGCTTATGCAAAATGCCAAATGACCCCGCCTTGTGCCCACCCTCAGGAAAAAACCACAAAATATCCGGGAAAAATGTGGGTTTTTCCGAAAATAACATTTGACAAACTGACCGAAATCTCTTATAATAACTTCTGCACGACTGCGAGGAAGGGATAAGTATGCTACTTGGACTGTCAAAGATCATAGACTGCCCGGGGGCCGAGGTGCCCTTCACGAACAGCGTAGATCTGCGCGATCTTCGCTTTGGCAATTGCTTCCCGGTGACTGAGCCGGTTGAGGCCAGCGGTACGGTTCGGAATACCGCCGGCGTCATGGTGCTGAAGGGTTCTCTCACGACCCGGCTTCATGGCGTCTGCGACCGGTGTGCCCGGGAATTCCAGCGGGACTTGCTGCTCCCCATGGAGGCCGTTCTGGTGACGGAGCTGTCTGACGAAGATAACGAAGATGAGTGGGTCTTCCAATTGGAAGGCGACAGTGCGGACTTGGATGACATTATGACCACAACGCTGGTCCTCAATATGGATTCCAAGCTTCTGTGTGAGCCCAATTGTAAGGGTCTGTGTTGCCGGTGCGGCGCAAACCTCAATGACGGCCCCTGCAACTGCGAGCCCGAAATGGATCCCCGTTTTGCTGCTTTAAAGCAGCTTCTCAAAGATAAATAATTTTGACGCTGTGAAAAGCAGTAATTACCTAAGGAGGTGTCATCATGGCTGTTCCTAAGCGTAAAGTTTCGAAGGCAAGACGTGACCGCCGTCGCGGCTCCAACTGGAAGCTGTCCGCTCCCGGTGTGGTTGCTTGCCCCAAGTGCGGCGAGCTCTGCCTGCCCCACAGAGCCTGCAAGGCTTGCGGTTATTACAATGGCCGTCAGGTCGTTGCTGTGGAGTCCAAGTAAGAGACGAAGACGAGAAAATGAGAGGAAGGCCGACCTTTGCCTTCCTCTTTTTTCTATCCTGCTCAAATCTGTCAGGATGGGCGGGAAAAAGATGAAATTTTGGTGAACTTTTCCGGCTTCGACGGTTTCTGCTTGACCTTCGGGCCGGTCTGTGCGATAATAGAAAGTACTCTGGAAAGTATTGACTAAGGAGGGATTCTTATGCCGAAGCCTTTGGTGGCCATTATCGGCCGCCCCAATGTGGGCAAATCCATGCTCTTTAATAAATTGACCGGCCAGCGGACCGCCATCGTAGAGGATACTCCCGGCGTGACCCGTGACCGAATCTATGGCCAGTGCGAGTGGCGCGGCCGTACCTTTGATTTAATGGATACCGGCGGTATTGAACCCGGTACCGACAGTGCCATCCTTCAGTTCATGCGTCGTCAGGCGGAAATTGGTATTGAACTGGCAGACGCCATCATTATGGTGGTGGATGTTAAGGTGGGTCTGACCGCGGCGGACTCCGCTGTGGCCACCATCCTGCAAAGAGCCAAGAAGCCGGTTCTGCTGGCAGTGAACAAGTGCGACTCTGTGGGTGCGGTGAACCCGGATGTCTTTGAGTTCTATGCCCTGGGTCTGGGTGACCCGCTGGAGGTCTCTGCCGTCCATGGTCACGGTACCGGCGATTTGCTGGACTGGTGCGTGGATCAGTTCCCTGAGGACGCCTGGGAGGAAGAAGATGAATCCATCACTAAGGTGGCCATTGTGGGTAAGCCCAATGTAGGTAAGTCCAGTTTGCTGAATCAGATTCTGGGGGAAGAACGGGTCATCGTCTCTTCCGTGGCCGGTACAACCCGGGATGCCATCGACAGTTACTATGAAAATCAATATGGCAAATACTGCTTCATCGATACCGCCGGTATGCGCCGGAAGTCCCGGGTGGATGATGCCATTGAACGTTACAGCAATATGCGCTCCGTCAGTGCCATCGAGCGGGCAGATGTGTGCATTGTGATGATCGATGCCACGGAAGGTGTCACGGAGCAGGACACCAAGATTGCCGGTCTTGTCCACGAGGCGGGTAAGGCGGTCATTATCGCCGTCAACAAGTGGGACTTGGTGGAGAAGGAAACCAACACCATGCGGGATATGGAGCAGAAGGTCCGTCAGGATTTGAGCTTCATGCCCTATGCGCCGGTGGTCTTCCTGTCTGCCCTCACCGGCTCCCGGGTGGAGAAAATCTATGAAGTGGTCAACCAGGTGGCCCAGAGCAATTCCATGCGCATCACCACCGGCGCGCTCAACAGTGTTCTGGCAGATGCTACCTCCCGGGTGCAGCCCCCCACGGATAAGGGTCGCCGCCTGAAGATTTACTACATGACACAGGCCAGCGTGAAGCCGCCCCATTTCGTCATCTTCTGCAACGATTCCCGGCTGTTCCATTTCTCCTATCAGCGCTATCTGGAGAATCAGATTCGGGGCGTCTTCGGTCTGACCGGTACGCCGGTGCGCATCACCATCCGGCAGAAGGGCGACAAGGAGGAATAAGCCATGACAGGATTGGTTTGGCGGTGCATCGTGACTGCACTTGTGGCCTATTTTCTGGGTAACCTCAATGGTGCCATCATCCTCTCCAGCCTGTTGGAAAAGGACGATGTGCGCACCCATGGCAGCGGTAACGCAGGTCTGACCAATTATGTTCGCTCCTATGGCTACAGCCGGACGGGGCTGGTGATTCTCATCGATATGGGTAAGACTGTCCTGGCTTGCTTTACCGGTGGACTGCTGCTGGAGAGCTCCGGCTATTATCTGGAGGGCGTGGCGTTGGCTGGGCTCTTTGTTTCGCTTGGTCATGACCTGCCGGTGTTTCAGGGTTTCCGGGGTGGTAAGGGCATCCTCTGCGGTTGGGCTATTGCTATGGTGACCGACTGGCGTGTCGGTCTGGCGGTAATTGTCCTCTTTGCCCTGTGCGTTTTGCTGACCCGGTATGTGTCTCTGGGCTCTTGTCTGGCGGCTCTGGGCGTAGGTGTGGGGATGACCCTCAGTTGCCCGGGGCAGATTTGGGTTCTTGTCCCGTTGTGGCTCACGGTGTTCCTGGCGCTGTTTATGCACCGGGGCAACATCAAGCGGCTGCTGCAGGGCAATGAGCGGAAGATTTCTTTCCATCATAAGGAGGAAAAGCAATGAATATCACTGTGGCTGTCAGTGGCGGCTGGGGTACGGCTCTGGCCATTCACTTGTGTAAAAATGGTCATCAGGTGACCCTTTGGTCCGGCTTTGCGGAGGAGGCGGCTATGCTCCGGCAGAAGCGGGAGAATCCCCTGCTCCCCGGGGTGACCCTTCCTGATGCACTGGAGATTACCAGTGACCCCGCCTGCATTTCCGGGCAGGATTTGGTGGTACTGGCTTCGCCTTCCTTCCCGTACCGCAATGTCTGCCGTACCCTGAAGCCTTACCTGACGGAGAATACCTGTCTGGTCTCCGTGACCAAGGGCATTGAGTCTGAGAGTCTCCTGCGCTTAAGTCAGGTGGCGGAGCAGGAGTTGGGGCGCACTGTGGCTGTCCTCTCCGGTCCCAGTCATGCCGAAGAAGTGGCCAGAGGCATTCCCACCGGTTGTGTGGCCGCCTGCCCGGATTTGCGGCAGGCAGAGCTGGTGCAGCAGGTTTTCATGTCCGAAAACTTCCGGGTCTATGTGAATCCCGATGTGGTGGGCGTGGAGCTGGGCGCCGCCCTGAAGAATGTCATCGCCCTGTGCGCCGGTATCTCCGACGGCATGGGCTTTGGCGACAACACCAAGGCTATGCTCATGACCCGGGGTCTGACGGAAATGGCCCGGCTGGGCATGACCATGGGGGCGAAGAAAGAGACATTTGCCGGACTTGCGGGCATTGGCGATTTGATTGTCACCTGCACCTCCATGCACTCCCGGAATCGCCGGGCCGGTATTCTCATCGGTCAGGGCATTGAGCCCATGGAGGCTATGCGCCAGGTGGGTGCCGTGGTGGAGGGCTACTATGCCGCCGGGTCTGCCTATGCTCTGGCGCAGAAGATGGGCGCGGATATGCCCATTGTCCGGGCGGCTTATGCGGTACTCTATGAGGGCGCGGATGTTAAGTCCACCGTGGGTGAGTTGTTGCACCGGTCCTGCCGGTCTGAGGTGGAAGATGCCGGGTGGGAGACTCAGGTCTGATGCCCGGCGATAACCAAACGGTATAGAAGAATCAAAGGGTCTGCGTAACGCCATTGGACGCAGACCCTTTTTGCGCTTTGGTACACCGGGGACAAAAAATTATGCTGATTGCGACAGATTATATGTAAATTGCGACAAATGATACGGTATACATCATATCATGTCGCCTTGCACATATCAAGCGTCGCAATGCACACAATTTATCGTTTCTTCGGTTTTCGGTATAATATTCAGGGGTGGTTGCAATGACGGAAGCCAACGAAAAGAAATTTGACAATATCGAGAGATACCGTGACCTGGGGTGCGCAATTTCCTATTACCGCAAGCGCAAAGGGTTGACCCAGGAACAGGTTGCCGAACAAGTGGGCATCAGCAGACAGCATATGGGTGCCATCGAAGCCCCCAATATGGTCAGAGCCATTTCTCTGGAGGTGCTGTTCAACATTGCGACGGTACTGGAAATCGAGCCATATCTGTTATTGAAGTTCTCTCCGGAGAAATAAGAAAGGGCATACCCGGAAAAAACAGACACTTTGCAGAGCAGTCGTCCTGTTTTGCTCCCCATCAAAGCATAAAAACCGCACCGGACACAGGGAATCCCCCATGCCCGGTGCGTTTTCTTATTCCATCAAACGTTAAACAGGAAATTCACGATATCTCCATCGTGCATCACATATTCCTTGCCTTCACTGCGCACCAGACCCTTGCCCTTGGCCGCCGCCATGGTACCGCAGGTCTTCAGGTCCTCAAAGGCAATGACCTCCGCCCGGATGAAGCCCCGCTCGAAGTCGGTGTGAATCTTGCCGGCGGCCTGAGGTGCTTTCGTGCCCTTCCTGATGGTCCATGCCCGGCACTCATCACTGCCTGCGGTCAGGAAGGAAATCAGACCCAAAAGGGCATAAGAACTGCGGATCAGCCGGTCCAGACCGGATTCCTTCAGCCCCAGCTCCTCCATGAACATGGCCCGCTCCTCGGGGTCGTCCAGCTCGGCAATGTCTGCCTCCAGCTTGGCGCAGATGGGCAGTACTTGACAGCCCTCGCTCTCGGCCAGTGCCTTGACCTTCATGTAATGGCCGCTGGTTTCCGGCTCACCAATCTGCGCCTCGGCCAGGTTGGCGGCATAAATGGTCTTCTTCAGGGTCAGCAGGTCAGAGGTGGCAATGAGGGCCATCTCATCGGGGTCGCAGTCATAGGTGCGGGCCAGTTTACCTTCGTTGAGGTGCTTCAACAGACCCTGGAAAATCTCCACTTCCCGGACGAACCGCTTGTCGCCGCCCTTGGCAGACTTCTGCGCCTTGTCAATGCGCCGCTCCACCATCTCAATGTCCGCCATAATCAGCTCCAGATTGATGATGTCAATGTCCCGCAGAGGATCGGTAGAGCCCTCCACATGGGTCACGTTGCTGTCTTCAAAGCACCGAACCACATGGACAATGGCGTCAGTGGTGCGGATGTTGCTGAGGAACTTGTTGCCCAGACCTTCGCCCCGGGATGCGCCCTTGACCAGACCGGCAATATCCACAAATTCAATGACCGCGGGGGTGAATTTCTTGGGGCTGTACATATCCCGCAGCCATTCCAGCCGCTCATCGGGGACGGAAACCACGCCCACATTGGGGTCAATGGTGCAGAAGGCATAGTTGTCGGCGGGGACACCGGCATTGGTGATGGCGTTAAAGAGGGTGGACTTGCCCACATTGGGCAGACCGACGATACCTAATTTCATAATCAAACTTCCTTATCTCATGTAGTTTATGTCCATTACAACATGGCGTGGGGACGGCGGCGGTTATAGAACCGGGCCAGACCGCCTTCGCTGGTCTCTTTATACTGGTGGCTCAGGTTCAGACCGGTCTCATACATGGCCTTGCAGACCATGTCAAAGCTGATGTTACGGGTGCCGCAGAGGAAATAGCTCAGGTTACAGGCGTTCATGGCCCGCATGGCGGCAACGGCGTTGCGTTCGATGCAGGGAATCTGCACCAGTCCGCAAATGGGGTCACAGGTCAGACCCAGATGATGCTCCAGAGCGATTTCCGCGGCATACTCCACCCGGGTCATGTCCAGACCATAGAGCTCAGCCAATGCACCGGCGGCCATGGCGCAGGCCACGCCAATCTCCGCCTGACAGCCGCACTCCGCACCGGAGATGGAGGCATTGCGCTTGGCCAGAGAGCCGATGATACCGGCAGTGGCCAGACCCCGGAGAATTTGCTCATCGCTGAGGTGGCGGGTCTCCTGAATGTACCGCAGGGCGGCAGGGAGAACGCCGCAAGCGCCGCAGGTTGGGGCGGTGACGATGGTGCCATTGTCCGCGTTCTGCTCAGATACGGCGTAGGCATAGGCGCAGATGATCCGGCACTCCCGGACCTGAGGCACTTCTGTCCGAAGCTCCTGCTCCAGAAGGAATTTGGCCTTCCGCTCTACCCTGAGGCCGCCGGGGAGCGTACCGGTGGTGGACAGACCCTCCTCAATGGAGTTCTTCATCACCTTCCAGACCTGGGCCAAAAAGTCCCAGATTTCCGGGCCTTCGTTCATTTCCACATACTCGCTGAGGTTGCGGACATAGCCCCAGCGGCAGAAGTCGGAAATCTCCGCAAAGGAATTCTCCGGATAGACCTCAGGACTGGTCACGTCAGGACGGTCGGGAATCAGCAAATCGCCGCCGCCGATGGAGGCCACCCGGAGGAAGCCGGTCTGCTCAGCACCCCGGAAGGCATAGAAGTCCATGGTGTTGGGGTGGCTGTTGTCAGGGGTGGGCTCATTGGACAGGATGATCTCATTTTTCACCCCGGAGAGTGTCTCCCGGAGCACCCGGTCAGTGCCGTGACCGATGCCGGTTTTACTCAGCGAGCCATAGAGGATAACCTGAATCCGGTCAGCTTCCGGATGCTCGTCAAGGAAAATCTGGGCAGCACGGGCCGGACCCATGGTATGGGAACTGGAAGGACCCTTACCAATCTTGTAAATATCACGGATTGACTTCATGGTCGCACCTCCGAATCTATATCTTGTCAATATAACAGTATAGCAAATGTGTGGAGAAATTACAACGGATTTTCAAAAATATCCGGAACATTTCCAAAAAAACTTGCCAATCCCGGTGGGGGGACTTGACAGTCGTGATACAATGGTATGGATAGGAAACGGAAGCACCGACTTCCGGAGGAGAGGATGAACGTTATGGCAAAAGAGAAAAAGGTTGAACAAATTACGGATATGGAGGTTGACTTTGCCCAATGGTATACCGATGTATGCAAGAAGGCACAGCTCATTGACTATTCCTCCATTAAGGGTGTATTCATCTACCGTCCCTATGGCTATGCCATTTGGGAGCATATGCAGCGGCTGATGGATGCCGAGTTTAAGAAGGCCGGCGTGGAGAATGTCTATATGCCCCTGCTGATTCCCGAATCCCTGCTGCAGAAGGAGAAGGATCATGTTGAGGGCTTCGCTCCTGAGTGCGCATGGGTCACCATGGGCGGCAGTGAGAAGCTGGAGGAGCGGTACTGCATCCGCCCCACCTCTGAGACATTGTTCTGTGAGCATTTCCGGAATGTGATTCAGTCCCACCGTGACCTGCCCATGAAGTATAACCAGTGGTGCAGTGTTCTGCGTTGGGAGAAAACCAGCCGCCCCTTCCTGCGTCACCGGGAGTTCCTGTGGCAGGAGGGCCATACCATGCACGCCACCGCCGAAGAAGCCAAGGCCTTTACCGAGCAGATGCTGAATCTGTATGCCGACTTCTGCGAGAATGTGCTGGCTATGCCCGTCACCCGTGGCCAGAAGACCGAGAAAGAGAAGTTTAACGGCGCGGAGGCTACCTATACCATCGAATGCATGATGCACGACCGGAAGGCTCTGCAGGCCGGTACTTCCCATTACTTTGGGGACGGCTTCGCTCAGGCTTTTGAAATCACCTTCACCGACAAGAACAACCAGAAGGTCTTCCCCCATCAGACCTCCTGGGGCGTTTCCACCCGCCTCATTGGTGGCATTATCATGACCCATGGCGACAACAATGGTCTGGTTCTGCCCCCCAAGATTGCCCCTGTGCAGGTCATCGTCCTGCCCATCGCCCAGCACAAGCCCGGTGTTATTGAGGGCGCAACCGCCATCCGTGACCGCCTGACCGCCGCCGGTCTGAGAGTTAAGATGGACGACTCCGACAACTCCATGGGCTGGAAGTGCGCCGAGTACGAGATGAAGGGTGTGCCTGTCCGTGTGGAGTGTGGCCCCCGGGATCTGGAGAATGGCCAGTGCGTTCTGGTGCGCCGCAATGACGGCGAGAAGGTCGTGGTCAAGCTGGAAGATTTGGAGACTGCCGTTGCGCAGCAGCTTGAGCTGGTGCATCAGGGTATGTTCGAGAAGGCAAAGAAAAACCTGACCGACCATATCTATGCCGCTTCCACGCTGGAAGAAGCCAAGGCTCTGCAGGAGGCCAACGGCGGCTTCATCAAGACCATGTGGTGTGGCGAAGAGGCCTGTGAGCTGAAGATGAAGGAAGTTGCCGGGATGTCTTCCCGTTGCATGCCCTTTGCGCAGGAGCATCTGGGCGACACCTGCCCCTGCTGTGGCAAGCCCGCCAAGAAGATGATCTACTGGGGTGTGGCTTACTAATCTTACCCAAAACCGGAAGACCGCTGCCAACCTAAGGCGGCGGTCTTTGCTTCAGAAAGGGGAAAATGAACATGAAGAGCTATGAACTGCTGGAAATGCTGATGATGGTGACTTTTGGGTGCTCCTGGCCGCTCAACGTGATGAAGTCATGGAAAGCCAGAACCACTCAGGGTAAGAGTCTGCCATTTTTGATTCTCATTTGGTCGGGCTATATCTTCGGCATTGTGGGTAAACTCCTGAGCCGGAATTTTAAGTGGTATGTGCTGTTCTGCTATGTGCTGAACCTCATTATGGTGAGTGTGGATCTGGCGCTCTATGTCCGCAACTATCGGCTGGATCAGCAGGCAAAACTGCGCCAAAACTGATACATAAAGAATCCCCTGTTGCCGCCGGAATGGCTGAACAACAGGGGATATTTTTATGGGTTATTCCCCCTGCTTGGGCGCGCCGCCTTCATGGGGTTTTCTGGGCCTGTGGGTGGGCTTTTTCCGCCGGTGCTGACCGGACAGGGACTCGTGACGGGTTTCCTGACCCTCAGCCTTGACGGGGAGGTCGGATTTGGGTCTGGGGGTCTTGGGCCGGGGGTGAACCTCTGCCTTGGGTGCGATCTTTTTGTGGACATCGGGCTTGGGGGTGTCTGCCTTGGCGGTATCGGGCTTGGGCTGTTTGGGTGCTTTCTTTGCGGGCTTTTGCTCCGGCTTCTGCTCCGTCTCGGGGTGTATCTTTTTGGTCTTGTGGGGTTTGGCAGGCTTGGGGCTGTCGGGCTGATCTTTGCTGTGCCGCTCTTTCTGGCTGTGCTCTTTGGTGCGGTCTTTGCCGGACTGGTCGCCGGGACGCTTCTTCCGCCGGCGTTCTTCGGTCTTGGGGGCATTTTCCTGCGCCGGTGGCTCTTCCTCCACAATGTCATCCGGACGGTAGCGGAAGCGGATGGGATCCAGTCTGGGGGCCTCTTCCACCACATCCTCTGTCAGTCGGGGGCGTTTGCCATTGCCGGAGATGGGGGCAAGGTCTGCGGGGATGGGGGGATCATTCTTCTTGGCCTTTCCGTTGCGCAGGACAGCGATCTCACTGTTGAGGTAGACCCGCTCAATTTCCGGCTGTTCTTCCATGCGCACCTTGACCCGTTGCCGCAGAAGGTTGACCTCAACCACCGTACCCCGACCATCGGGGGTATCTACAAAGGAATCGGGCTTGGGGCTGTTGCGGATCAGGTCTTCGTAAGCATCCTGCTCATACTTCAGACAGCACATCAGTCTGCCGCAGGTGCCGGAGATTTTGGTGGGATTCAGACTCAGATTTTGGGTTTTGGCCATTTTAATGGACACCGGCTGGAAATCATCCAAAAACTCGGTGCAGCAGAAGGGTCTGCCGCAGATGCCCAGACCGCCCACCATTTTGGCCTTGTCCCGGACACCAATCTGCCGCAGTTCAATCCGGGTGCGGAAGATGCCCGCCAGATGCTTGACCAGCTCCCGGAAGTCGACCCGGTCGTCCGAGGTAAAGAAGAACAGAATCTTACTGCCGTCAAAAGCATACTCCGCAGAGACGAGCTGCATATCCAGCTTATGCTCCTGAATTTTTTGCTGGCAGACATCAAAAGCCTTCTTCTCCTTCGCCCGGTTGGCCGAGAGCGTTCTTTCGTCGGCTTCGTTGGCGATTCTGAGCACTCTGCGCAGGGGCGGAACAATGTCCTTAAAGGGGACGGTGTGGTTGCCGGCGGTGCAAATGCCATACTCCGGGCCACGGGTGGTCTCAATAATCACATGGTCTCCGGTGGAAACCTGAATACCATTGGGGTCAAAAAAGTAAACCTTGGCACCGGTGCGGAACTGGATATCCACCACCTCGACCGGAGTCCGGGGATTGGGTGCCATGGGTCCACCGACGATTTTGGTGGACTGGTGCTTTTCTTCGTGCATGGGGAAACTCCTTCTCCCCCGGGGTGGGGGTAAGTGATAATGGTTAATATTTTGTTTCAGCGGAGCTGCCAGACCAGAGCGCCGCAGACCGCACCGGGAGAGATATTGCCCTCCAACCGGCGCAGACCCAAATCCAGGGCCTCCACCGCCTGATTCAGCTCTGCGGGGGTTCTGCTGGCGGCGAGGGTGCGGCTCAGGGGATCCAGGGGGGGCAGACCGGCTCTGCAAAGGAGGGCGGAGGACACAAGCTCCCGCCACTGGGTAAAAACAGGAATGAGCCCGTCCCGCTTTTTCTTCTCCATGGGAACCAGAAGCCGCAGAAGTCCCGGATGATCCTTATACCCATAGCACCGGGCAAAGGCGACGGTCTCCTCCAGCCACAGACTTCCGGCGGTCAACAGCTCCTCTGCCTGCCCCATCCAGCCGCCGCAGCGGGAAATGGCCGCCTGCAGAGTCTGGGCATCGGCCTGAGGGTACTTGCGGGCAAGCTGGGCAGACAACACATCCGGAGAGAGGGGCTGCATCTTCAGCTCCGTACACCGGGAGCGCACCGTGGGCAGCAGCTTATCCGGGTTATCGGTCAGGAGAATGAACACGCCATAGCCGGGCGGTTCTTCCAATACTTTCAGCAGGGCATTTTGCCCGGGAATCCCCAAATCCTGACTCCGGGGAATGTAATAGATTTTTTTGTTACCCTCATTGGGGCGAATAAAGAGGTCACTCCGGGTCTGGCGAATCAGTGCCACCGGGATGGTCTTGTGCTCGTCATCGTCCACGGTAATGAGATCCGGGTGGTTACCGGAGAGGGCTTTTCTGCATTGTCTGCAAGTGCCACAGGGACGGGCCCCGGGGCAACCGCAAAGCAGGGCGGCCATAAGGATTCTGGCCAATGTTTTCTTTCCCGAGCCGGCAGGGCCGGAAATCAGGTAGAAATGCCCGGACTGTCCCCGGTCAATGGCGGCGGACAGATTCATTTTCAGTTGTTCATTGCCGTAAAAGCCGGGAAACTCCATACCCGTCCTCCTCCAATCCGTAGACCTACCCTACATTATAACACATTCTCTCCAATTTTCCATGGGTAAATGGGAAAAAATCCAAATAATCTTAAGATATTTTGCGCCCGGAGAGCAGTGTTTCCGGGAGTTGTAGTACCATTTGGGTATAAAGCCGCTGACACCGGGCATTGTCTCCGGCGCACAGGGCCTCATAACAGGGCAGAAGCCAGTTTCTCCACAGGGCGGGATAGACCGTCTCCGGGTCACAACACAGGTCAATGGTCTGGGTGATGCCGGGTGCGCAGTCATAATACCGGTCAATCCAATCCATCCCGCCGGGCTGATGGGCAAGGTATTCATCCCGGAAACGGCGGAAAGCGCTAAGCTCCCGGCAGTTGTCCGGTTTACCTGCCTGATTGCAGACAGCGGTGGTGATGTAGCACAGCTTCCGGGGCTGGAATCCGGCGAGAATGTCCTCCCGGGTGGTCAGACGGAAGGAATTTCTGGGGTACCGCTCCGACCATGCGTGCGCAATGGCCTGAGACAATGCCTCACAGGCGGGATGGTTCACGGTGCGCATGGCGGGGATACAGAGCAGACACAGGGTGAATTTGGCCTCATCCAAAAGTGCGGACTTGGTTTTGATTCCCCGGGTGCGTTCACCGCATATCCGGTCGATGTGTGCCACCACCTCCCGGGCAAGGGAGGCAGTCTTTTCCGGGTCGGGGGTGGGGAAAAGCAGAGGGATATGGGCAAACAGCGGCTGATACTGCTGAAGATAGGCTTCCATGCGGCTGGGGTAACCGGACTTGGTCATGTATTTCAGGGTATCCGGCTCATGGCAGACCGCCTTGGGCAATTCCTGCGCCAGCATATCCCGGAGAGACTGCCACTGCACCGGGGAGAGTGCGTCAGCCGACATACCCAGCTCACTGGGGGTAAGCCGTCTGCCACAGTACAGACAGGAGAAGATTTCCAGCTCAGCGGGTACGGTGATGGTGTGCTGACAGCCGGGGCAGATGCCGGTGCGGGTGTGACTTTGCGCCATAAGTATCGCTCCTTGTGGATGGTTTTCCTTATTCTTTCACATCTTGGGGCGAAAGTCAATAACCCGGGGGAAAATTGGGAATGAAGTGACCGGAATCGGAGAAGACGCAGAATGTGCTTGACAAAATAGAGCCGCTGTGCTATAGTCAATATACCCCCTGGGGGTATATGAAAGGAGGGATTGATGTGGAAGAAAAATGCTGCTCCTGCCACAAGACCACCAAGCGGTCTGAGGAGGAATACAAGCGACTGATTCACCGGCTCAACCGGATGGAGGGTCAGATTCGTGGTATTCGGGGCATGGTGGAAAATGAAGCTTATTGTGCCGATATCCTGGTGCAATGCGCCGCCGTTACCGCCGCCATGAATGCTTTTAACCGGGAACTTTTAAGCAGTCACATCCGCTCCTGCGTTGCCCGGGATATTCGGGAGGGCAAGGATGAGACCATCGATGAACTGGTGGCCACCTTGCAGAAATTGATGAAATGAGGTGAAGTTTATGGATACCTATCAGGTAACCGGAATGAGTTGCGCCGCCTGTAGCGCAAGAGTAGAGCAGGCAGTGAAGAAGATTCCCGGCGTGACGGCCTGCGCCGTCAATCTGCTGACCAACTCCATGGGTGTGGAGGGGACAGCCACGCCGGAGACCATTATTGCGGCGGTTGAGGCGGCAGGTTATGGGGCGTCCCCCGCCGGTGCCAAGGGAAATACCCCAAAGCCCGGCGCGGACGATGCCCTGAAGGATAAGCAGAGTCCCGTGCTGTTGCGGCGACTGGTGACATCTCTGGGCTTTTTGGCGGTGCTCATGTATATTTCCATGGGGCACATGATGGCGGGTTGGCCGCTCCCTCAATTCTTTGCGGGGAATCCCATTGCTTTGGGTCTTGCGCAGATGCTCCTGGCGGGAATCGTCATGGTCATCAACCAGAAATTCTTCATCAGCGGCGTTAAGGGACTCATGCACGGTGCGCCCAATATGGATACGCTGGTGGCTCTGGGCTCCGGGGCATCCTTCGTTTACAGCACCTATGCCCTCTTTGCCATGACCGGGGCGCAGCTTGCCGGGGATATGGAGGCGGTGCATGGTTATCTCCATGATTTGTACTTTGAGTCTGCGGCCATGATTCTGACCTTGATTACCGTGGGCAAACTGCTGGAGGCCCGCTCCAAAGGCAAGACCACCAACGCTCTGCGGAGTTTAATGAATCTCGCGCCCAAGACGGCTACCGTGGAGCGAAACGGCGAGGAAATGACCATCCCGGTTGAGCAGGTCCGGGTGGGGGACATCTTCCTGGTGCGCCCCGGGGAGAGTATCCCGGTAGATGGCCGGGTTTTGGAGGGTGGCAGTGCCGTCAATGAGTCCGCTCTCACCGGCGAGAGTATCCCGGTGGACAAGACTGCCGGAGACAGCGTATCCGCCGCCACCATCAATCAGTCCGGATTCCTCCGCTGTGAAGCAAGCCGGGTGGGGGAGGACACTACCCTGAGCCAGATTATCCGCATGGTCAGCGACACCGCCGCCACCAAAGCCCCCATTGCCAAGGTTGCGGACAAGGTCTCCGGAATCTTTGTGCCGGTGGTCATCTCCATTGCGGTCGTTACCTTTATTGTCTGGATGCTTACTGGCGAGACTTTTGGCTATGCGCTGGCCAGGGGAATCTCTGTGTTGGTCATTAGCTGCCCCTGTGCGCTGGGCCTTGCCACCCCTGTGGCCATTATGGTGGGCAGTGGGGTTGGCGCAAAGAACGGCATTCTCTTTAAGACAGCCGAATCTCTGGAAGAAACCGGCAAGATTCATGTGGTGGCACTGGACAAGACCGGCACCATCACCATGGGCGCGCCGGAGGTTACGGACATCTGTCCCAATTGGGATGTAAAGGAAGATGAGTTGCTTGCGCTGGCGGCTTCTCTGGAGCGGCACAGTGAGCATCCTCTGGCCAAGGCGGTTTTGCGCCGCGCCGGAGAGCGGGGCATGACCGCTGAAGCCGTTGCGGAGTTCAGAGCCCTTCCCGGTAACGGGCTTGTGGGCAAACTCCATGGCGCAGAGCTGAAGGGCGGCAGTATGAAGTATATGGCCGACCTTCTGGACACGGCTCCCGACCTGCGGAAGAAGGCGGAGCAACTGGCCGGGGAGGGGAAGACCCCCCTGATTTTTGGCAGAGAAGGTAAACTTCTGGGCATCATTGCCGTTGCCGACGTCATGAAGCCGGACAGTGCCGAAGCCATCCGGGAACTGCGCAACATAGGCATTCATGTGGTCATGCTCACCGGAGACAATCCCCAAACCGCTCAGGCCATCGGTAAGCAGGCCGGCGTGGACGAAGTGGTTGCCGGTGTTCTGCCCGACGGGAAAGAGAGCGTCATCCGACGGTTGCAACGCAGGGGCAAGGTGGCCATGGTGGGCGACGGCATTAACGATGCCCCCGCCCTGACCCGGGCTGACGTGGGCATTGCCATCGGCGCAGGTACGGATGTGGCGCTGGATGCGGCGGACGTTGTTTTGATGAAGAGCTCTCTCCGGGATGTCCCGGCGGCGATCCGTCTCAGCCGGGCAACGTTGCGAAACATCCATCAGAATCTGTTCTGGGCATTTTTCTACAATTCCATCGGTATTCCTCTGGCGGCGGGTGTGTTTATCTCCCTGCTGGGCTGGAGCCTGAATCCCATGTTCGGTGCGGCGGCCATGAGCCTGTCCAGCTTCTGCGTGGTGTCCAATGCTCTGCGCCTGAACTGGACCAAGGTTTATGACCCCCGGCATGACCATAAAATTAAACACAGAAAGGAGAAGAAAACCATGACCAAGACCATGAAAATCGAAGGCATGATGTGCCCCCACTGCGAAGCCAGAGTGAAGAAGACGCTGGAGGCTATGGCTGAGGTGGCAGAGGCTCAGGTCAGCCACAAGGAAGGCACGGCCATCGTGACCCTGACTGCCCCCGTGGCCAACGAGGTGTTGAAGAAGACCATCGAAGACCAGGGCTATCCTGTGCTGGACATCCAGTAAATGAAATCTATCCCCGGAGCGGCGGAATGTTTGCTCCGGGGATGGTTTTTTCTGGTAGCCAAGGGGGAAAAACTGTGATAAAATAGGCGCATACACCGACACAAAGGAGAATCACCATGACAGAAAGACTGAACCGATTGCAGGAGACACTGGAGAAAAAGGGCTACACCGTCACTCGCCTGCCCAGCCCGGAGGCGGCCCGGGAATATCTGCTCCATGCCATCGACCCCACCGCCACCGTGGGCATTGGCGGCAGCATCAGCGTCCGGGAGATTGGTATTGCCCCGGAACTGACCCGGCGGGGAAACCCGGTATTCTGGCACTGGACGGCAGACCGGGAGCAAATGGCTGAGGCCAGAATTCAGGCCAACCGGGCGGAAATCTACCTCACCTCCACCAATGCCATCACGGACAAGGGGCAACTGGTGAATATTGACGGCTTTGGCAACCGGGTGGCGGCCATGGCATTCGGACCGGAGAAGGTCTATGTCCTTGTGGGGCAGAATAAGCTCTGCGCAGGTCTGGAGGAAGCCATGGAGAGAATCAAAAATGTGGCCTGTCCCCAGAATGCCCGGCGGTTGGGGTTAAATACCCCCTGCGCCCACACCGGCAAATGCGCAGACTGCCAAAGCTCCCAGCGGTTCTGCAATGCAACCCTGATTCTGGACCGCTGTCCCGGGTCGCACCCTGTGGAGATTTTGCTGGTGCAGGAGAATTTGGGCTATTAAGCCTGTATAATCCGGGCTGTGCCGGGCATCCTGTTCCCAAAAGGGAGGGATAGCCATGAACATGAGCCCGGAGGATTACAAAGCCTACGCTGAAAGTCGGGGTCCACGCTCCCCAATATTGCGCAACTGCCTCAATGCCTTCTGGATTGGCGGGCTGATCTGCACTCTGGGTCAGCTTTTGATGGGCATTTACAGCACCATAGGATTAAACAAAACAGACACCGGGACGGCAGTCTCCATGACGCTGGTGGTGCTGTCCATTGTGCTGACCGGATTCAGTTTATATGACAACATTGCCCGGGTTGCCGGAGCGGGGACATTGGTGCCCATTACCGGCTTTGCCAATTCCGTTGCCGCCCCGGCCATTGAATTCCGCAGTGAGAAGATTGTCACCGGGACTTGCGTCAGGCTCTTTACCATTGCCGGGCCGGTGCTGGTCTTTGGTATGGCGGCCAGTGTGGTGTATGGGCTTGTCTATTGGGTGTTTACGTTGGGATGAAAAAGGGGAAGTTTCGCCGGTTTGGTGCGAAACTTCCCTTGTTTTCGGTTCGGTCAATCCACGGGCTTTCCGGTTTCGTCCACCCGAACCCAGTGGATGGCATAGGTAATCCCGGTCTGCTTGCCGATGTTCCGGACATAGTCTTCCAACAGAGACTGCGCCCGCTGTTGGGCATTCAGCAGGAGGACGGGGTCATTGGCGGCGGCAGAGCGCATATGTTCCTGCGCCACCTGAAATGCGGCAATCTCATCCTCTGCGGTAATGCTGGCAGACCCCTCGGCCACAATAAAAGAGTCCTTGCTCAGAGAAGAACTGTCCACCTGGCAGTCCAATACCACAGCCGGGGGAATGGTGATGGTGACCTCAGAGCCCTTGACCTCCATGGTCACCAGAGTGGCATCAATGCCCAGAGTGACCTGACCGGCATATTCAATCCAGAAGTGTTTGTCCTTTTTGAACCAGAGGAAGCCCTCGACATCTTCTGCCTTGAATTTCGCCACATTGTGGTAATAGCAGTCCATGGTTGCCAGTTCGCAAATGGCTTGCATTTGGGAGACCTGAGGCTCTGCGGCGGTTTGGGGTTGGCAAGCCCACAGACCCATAACCATCACCAGAACAAGAACCAGACAAAGCAATGACTTCATGGCGATTCCCCCTTATTCAAACTTGACGGCATACTCGTCACCCAACTGCGCCACAAAGGGGTCAATCAGGGCGAGGATGGCGTTTTCCGCATTCTGTCTGGCCAACTGACGGATGGCGGGTTGCTCCACACTCTCCCGGGTCAAATCCTTGACACAGGCCGCATAAGCCTGCTGAGAGACGGCCTCGGTGTTGGCTTTTTCCTCCAGAAAGATAAAGTCCATGGAGGTGATGTCTACAGAAGTCTGGGTAATCTTTGCAATGGGCAGAGTCACAAGAACTTGCTTGTTCTGGTGGTCAATCTGGATATTCACCTTGGAAAAGTCAAATCCTGCCTTGATGGTGCCATTGTAGCTGACGTGGTATAAGATTTCTTCCGGATTCTCATCGCTGGTGACATGGGCAACGCCGTTATAGACCGCCTCATAGGTGGACATTTTGCTGGTGGCGACAATTTCCTGCAGGAAGGTCTGGGAGACGATTTGGGGCGAGTTGGTGCTGTTCCTCTGGGTAAAGAGGAGGGCAACAACCAAAACAACCAGCGCCAGAGCAATGATCGGGATAATCAGGCGAAGGTTGATTTTTGGCTTCCCGGAGGTATCGGGGTTTCTGGTCAAGAGTTGGAGTAAATGCGCCATAAGTCGTTCCTCGTTTCTGTATTTTTGGGAAGAATATGGGAATTGCGATACTGAAATATAACCAAACGGTTCTAGAATAAGCCTATTATAATACGGATATGATACCATGTCAATACCAAACGGTTATGAAAGTTGGCATGGCAATGGACAATTACTACCCCCGATTAAAAGATTTGCGGGAAGACCACGATATGACCCAGCAACAGGTGGCAGATTATCTTGGCATGAAGCAGTCCCAATACAGCCGCTATGAGCGGGGCTTGCGGGATATCCCCACGGACATTCTGATTCGGCTGGCCAAGCTGTACCAGACTTCTACGGACTATATTCTGGGGCTGACCAATAATGCCAAGCAGTATCACCGGTAAAGCCTCAAGACAGTTTTCAATTATTGGGACAATACAAAAGAGAAAACGGCAGTTGCAAAGTGATGCGACTGCCGTTGATTTTTATGGGTGCTGAGCCAAAAACCGCCCATCATTCACCCGCTCCATATCGGACACAATGCCGGTCAGGATGCCATTGGCGGCAACCCAATCGCCCCGGCCGATGACCTTCTCCAAAGACTGCTTATGGTACACAATCCGGGTGAACCAAAGCCCGTGCCACAGGGTATAGATGTCCCAGACTACGGCCTGTTCCTGGGGATTCAGGGGGCGGACAGACAAATACCCCCGGAGGAACGCATCAAAAAGTCCGTCCCGGCTGGTTTCCGGTACGCCATCCGGTAAATCCATCTCAAAGGCGGTCAGAAGCCCCTCCAGCACCATGTCGCCCACCAGTACCTCGTCTCCGGCATTGTTGTAGTCGAACACCTGCAAGCCCTCGTCGTCCCAGACCAGATTGTTGACGGAAATATCTCCCTGTACGGCGCATTTGGGCAAATCCGGCCATGCCTTGCGGATGCGGCTCAGCTTTTCTTCCCGCAGTGCCATAATCCGGTTGACCGGACTCCGGTCTATGGGTTCATTTTGGCAGAGGACGCAAAACCGGTCATAAACATCCACATCGTTGTCATAGGCGGCGGAAAACAGCGTCCCACAGCCAATGGTGAGCTGAGCCTCCAGTGAAAGGAGGTGCATTTTGGCCATGAGTTTTCCGATTTCTTCTGATAAATGGGGGGTGATGTAGAAAATTTCCCGCCCACAATAGTCCTCTACGGTGACTTTGCCTTCCAAATCCCGGCAGGGGAGCAGGGTACAAAACTGGCCATTTGCCATGTACCGCCGGGGGGTGCGGATTCCCCGGGCGCGCATGGCTTCGGAGAACCGGCTTTGGGCTTCGATGATCTGTTGCTTGGCGGAGGTGGTGTGGTCATGGACGATTTTGATGACCAGTTTTCTCCGGTCGGCCAAAGTGACGGAGAAGATGGCCTTGATTTCCTTCCCCGGTGTCCAGTGGTCGATGAAGGATTCCGTCATGGTGACCGACTCCGGGAAACCATAGCGGCGGAGTATGGTTTTTATGGTGGGTAAATCCGTATGCATTCGGTCTAATCCTCCTGTTGGGCGAGTTCCCGCGCCAAATATCCCTTCAGATAATTCATGACCCGCTTTTTGTCCCCTGACCACAGCGGTGCCACCAAATCCCGCTTTGCCCCGTCGCCGGTGATGCGGTGAACCACCACATGTGGGGGCAAAATCCGGATGCACCGGGTCAAAATGGCGGCATATTCCTCCAATTCCAGACAGGTGAATTCGCCCCGGCGGTAGTCTTCTTCCAATGTTGTCCCCTTAAGGACATGGAGCAGATGGAATTTTACCCCGTCTGTCCCCGCCAAAACCGCCTGCCGGGTGGTTTCTTCTGCCATTTCCGGCGTCTCACCGGGCAGACCCAGAATGATGTGGGTCACCACCTCCACCCCGACAGCCTTCAGTTTCCGGAGAGCATCAAAGTAAACTGCCGTGGGGTAGCCCCGACGAATGCGCCGGGCAGTTTCTTCGTGGACGGTTTGCAGGCCCAGTTCAACGGTCACCGGCTTAATCCGGTGGAGTTCTCCCAGCAGCGATACCGTCTCCGGGGGCAGACAGTCCGGACGGGTGCCAATGGTCAGCCCCACGATTTCTTCCGGGGCAATGGCCTCCAGATACATCTGCCGCAACCGTGCAACCGGGGCATAAGTGCCGGTGAAGGCCTGGAAATAGGCCATATATTTGCCGCCTTTGTTTTTCTGCTCCACCCAAGCCTTCGCCCGGTGGAGCTGGTCGGTGACGGATACGCCGGGTTTTGCCGCAAAGTCGCCACTGCCCTGACCGGAGCAGAAGCTGCAGCCCCCATAGCCCACTGTACCATCCCGGTTGGGGCAGGTGAAGCCGCCATCCAGGGACAGCTTATAGACCTTGCACCCGAAGATTTCCCGGTAGTGGTCATTGGCGGTTTTGTACATGGAGAATCCTCCTTTTGTGGGTGGAAAGACTGAGCCACGGTGTGGCCTGTGGTACTCCCTCAGGCTTGGCCTTGCGGCCAATCCAGCTCCCTCGGGGGGGAGCCGACTCCCTCAGTCTTGGCCTTGCGGCCAATCCAGCTCCCTCGGGGAGGGAGCCTTTAGAATTGTACGCAACCAAAGTTTCTATCTAAGAGGGAGGTGGGCAGACGGAGGGGGTCAACAAGCACAGCGCTTCCGGTATACGCCCTCGCTTCCCAAAGGGCAACACCACCGGCACAGCCGACCGCACAATTTCTCATGCCTGCCGGAGCTGGGCAATGGCGGCCATTTCCCGTCTCCCGGCTTCTTCCGGGGTGATGCCAAGGGTTTTGGCGGCTTCTTCCGTACTCTGCGGGGCTTTGCCGGACAGACCGAAGCGCAGAGTCAGCAAATTCCGGTCAGTCTCATCCAGCAGACTCAGCAGTTCTTCCACCCGACTGCGGAGCTGGAAATAGGCGGAGTCCTCCACCTTCTCCGGCTCGGCTTCTTCCTGTTCCTGCGGTTGGGGGACAGGAGAATTTGCCGCGTCTTGTACCATTTTCCCCAAAGCTGTGGTCTCGGAGAGCGTCTTGCCCAATTCCTGCGCCAGTTCTTCGGCCAGCGGGTTTCTGCCCAGCCGGTCCAGCAGTCTCCGGTCGGCCTGCTGATAAGCCCGCATCGCTGCCAGCAACCGGTCAGCCTCGCCGGAGGCCAGATACTGCATGGCCACCACCCGGGACATTGCCTGCCGGATGTGCCAGCGGGCGTGGTTCACCATGTCTTCCCGGGGGTTCTCCACCGCCTGCATCAGACCCAGTGCGCCCTCCTGCATCAAATCCTGAAGGAGTACACCATGACCGGTGAAGCCGGGGGCTTCTTCGGTGACCAGCCACAGCAGTCCCTCCGTCAGCCGGTTGCCACTGCCTTCACAAGCCATGAGTGCCTTTACGCCCTGCTCATCCAGCGGTGTCATACTTTGCAAACTGCTCCAGTATTGCCGAAGCGGGTCCGTGGGGGCAAGACCACCGGGAAGCTGCCCGGCACGGGCCAGCTCAGACTCCAGCTCCAGCCTTTGGGCAGACCGCCCCCGTACCGCCGGGGCGAGCTGAGACACATCCAGACCAATGCCCCGTGCCTCCAGCATCATGGCGGCCTCCATGGCCTCGCTTTCGTCTGCCTGCCCCAGAAGGGCAAAAAACCGCTGGGCAGAGATTTCCGTCCCTCCGGGGATACAGGCGATGGCCCTCACCCAGCCCGGCTCCTGAAGCGCCAAGTCCAAATCCAGTTTCATGGTGTTTTCTCCTTTATGGTTGTATCAAAACAGAAAATCCGCAAGCCCCAGTTCTTCGCCCAGAGCCTTCATTTTCTTAAATGCCTGCTGTTCAATCTGCCGCACCCGCTCTTTGGAAATGCCCAGAAGCCCGGCGATTTCCTCCAGCGGGTGACAGTTACCGTCTTCCATGCCGAAGTGCAGCCGCAATATGGTCTGCTGTCGGGGGGTGAGCTGACCCATGAGCCGGTCCATTAACTCCAGAAGCTGAGCCTGAATCATGGACTCCAGCGGGTCATGGGTGGACTTCTCCGGCAAAAGTTGCCCCAGAGTAGTCCCGTTGTCTTCTCCGGCGGGGGCATCCAGCGAGCAGACCTCAGGGATGATTTGCAGCAGCTTTTTCACCCGGTTTACGGGGATTCCGGAATGTTCTGCCAAAGTTTCCGGGTCGGGTTCACTGCTTTGTTGTTGCAGATACCGGGCCTTGATTTCCAGCAGTTTGCGCAGTTGCCGGGCTGTATGTACCGGGACACGAATCAGCCCGGCGTGTTGCATGAGACAGCGGGTAATGCCCTGACGAATCCATTTGGTGGCATAGGTGGAGAAGCGGTAACCCAGTTGCCCATCATACTTTCTTGCCGCCACCATCAGGCCAATATTGCCCTCCTGAATCAAATCCATCAGCGCCACGCCCCGACCCTCATATTCCCGGGCGACCGCCACCACCAGCCGGAGATTGCCGGTAATCATCCGCCTGAGGGCGGCACCGTCTCCTGCGGCAATGGCCTGGGCAGTCTCCTGCTCCTCCCGGGCACTGAGCCGGGGGTAGCGGGAAATCTGCTCCAAATAGGTGGAAAGACCGGTTTCCGCAGGCGTATGGTGTTGCCGGGTGTCAATGGCCATGGCGCATACCTCATGTGTTGTAATTCTGTTTGTTCTTCATGGTGCCCAGCAAATCCATCAGGTCTGCCGGGACGGTGGTCTTGCTGGACTGGTGGGCTTGCCGAATCCGGGCGATATAGTCGTTTAAGGCGTCCTCACTGACCGGATCCACCTGCCCCTGAAGGACACCGGCCAAATGGGCGGTTTCCTCGGGGGTGAAGCCCTCCAGACAGGACAAATCCACCCGCAGACCCGCCCGGTGACGCTCCCGCAGAAGGGCAAAGCAACGGCCGAGCAGGGGAGAGGAAAACGCGCTGGGTTCCAAATCCACCTGATCCAGCAGTGCAGGCTCCCGGCAGATGAGACCCAGCAACCCCTCCTCCGCTCTGGCAGAGGAAACATTGTCATACCGGACGGCGCGCTTGCCGGTGCGGTAGACCTCTGCCGGATTGGTGATGATTTTTTCTTCCCGCTTCTTCTCCCGCCGGACTCTGCGCTTGAGGGCTTTGTTGATTTCCAGCTTCATGGCATCCCAGGAGATTCCGGCGGCCTGGGCGGCCCGGATGCCATAGACTTCCTGCTGTACGGCGCTGTTCACCGAAGCCAACAGCTCTGCCGCCGCCTGGAGGAAGGATACCTTCTGCTCATCGTCCTGCAAATCAAACTTCCGGGCCAGTGTCTGAAGCTGGTATTCCATCTGATTCTCTGCTCCGTCCATCAGCAGCTTAAACCGGTCCGCACCGTACTTCTTCAGGAATTCATCGGGGTCTTTTGCCCCCTGAATCCGGAGAATCCGCATTTTTAGGCCGGACTTTTCCAGCATGGGCATTGCCCGGCGGGTGGCATTTTGACCGGCTTCGTCGCCGTCATAAATGAGGACGATTTCTTCGGTATACTTGGACAGGAGATTGACCTGCTCCTCAGTCAGTGCCGTACCCAGAGAAGCCACGGCGCAGTCAAAGCCATACTGGTGCAGGGCAATGGCATCCATATACCCCTCCACCAGAATGATTCTCCCGGCCTTGCTTTTCTTGGCCAGATTCATGGCAAAGAGATTCTTTCGCTTGTTGAAGATGATGGTCTCCGGGGAATTCAGGTATTTGGGGGTGGAGTCGTCCATGACCCGCCCACCGAAACCGATGACATGACCCCGGACATCAATGATGGGGAACATGAGCCGGTTGCGGAACCGGTCATAGACTGTGCCTTTCTCTTTGTGCCGCAGAGCCAGACCTGCTTCCAATAATTCTTCTTCGGTATAATTTTTCTTCTTCATGGCATCCAGCAGACCCGTCCAGCCA
Organism: Oscillospiraceae bacterium; assembly: GCA_015067725.1. Taxonomy (GTDB): domain Bacteria; phylum Bacillota; class Clostridia; order Oscillospirales; family Oscillospiraceae; genus Faecousia. Next base: position 55,025 of record SVLX01000011.1, read on the forward strand.
TTGGGGGCAAAGCCTACACCAAATCGGGTGAGGGTGGACTGACCCAGACCCCGGTTCCGGGCATAGGCTAGTCCTTCCGCACCGGCGGGGCTATAGAGGGTGGCGTGGAAAAACCGGGCGGCTTCTGCACACAGCGCCCAGAGCCGCTCCTGCTTTTTGTACCGACTCTGGTACTGCTCATCCTCCGGCACATCCATCCCGACCCGCTTGGCCAAATATTGCACCGCATCGGGATAGCTGAGGTTTTCAATCTCCATGATGAAATTGATGACTCCGCCGCCTTTGTGACAGCCGAAACAATAGAAAATGCCCTTGTCTGCGGCGACGGAGAAGGAGGCCGTCTTCTCCCCGTGGAAGGGACACAGACCAAACTGGTTGCTGCCCCGACGGGTCAGGGAGACATACTGGCTGACCACTTCCTCAATGGGGTTTCGTGCCACCAGCTCATCGATAAAAGATGGGGGAAAAGCCATAGTACCCCTCCTTTCGTTGTTTTCCGGTTATATTATAACCCGAAAGAGGCGGTTGGTCAACCGGGAATCCATATGGGGCGGATACTACCGGTTAATCTCCGGCTTGTCGGTGCGACAGAGGATATAGTCAATGCTGACCCCATAAAAATCTGCCAACAGCACCAGCGTCTGGGTGGAGGGGATGCGCTCTCCGGTTTCAAACTTGGACAAGAGAGCCTGCTCAATACCGGTCTGAAGCTGTACTGCTACTTGAGTCAGTCCCCGGTCTTTGCGGAGCTTCTTCAGGTTATTCTTCAGAGGGATGGTTTCATAGCGCTTTGCCGGGCTGTTGGGTGGGGTGTCGGTGCGCCCCAGAAGATAATCTACAGAGACACCGTGGAGGTCAGCCAGCTTAATGAGAATGTCCGTGGGGATATTGACGTCGCCCCGCTCGTAATTGCTGTAAACCCGTTGACTGCACAGAAGGAGCTTGCTGATTTGGGCTTGGGTTAAATCCTTGTCTTCCCGCAGGTCACGGATACGACGATAGATCATGGCGTTCATGTCCTCTCTTTCCGAAATGGTGAGAAAATTGTATCGCAGCAGATTCCGGGCAAGCCGGTTTTAGCGAGGAATTCGCTAAAAATGGGGAGAAAAGAAGTTCTGCCGGGCAGTGCCTCCGTGATTTTGCCCGGTGCGTCTCCGATTGATGCCACCCGGACAAAAAGAAAGACAGAATTTCAGAAAGAAAAGTAAAAAAACACTTGCAATTCCGGGAAGTTTGTGGTATGATATCGGGGCTATTGAAATGACGGGCGTATTACGCCTTTACCACCGAGCAGAAAGAGGTGAAACGACATGAAGGAAGCTACCCATCCCAAGTATGAACAGACTACGATCCGCTGTGCCTGTGGCAACGTTTTCACGACTGGTTCCACTAAGAAGGACATCAAGGTTGAAATCTGCTCTAAGTGCCATCCCTTCTACACCGGCAAGCAGAAGCTGGTCGATACCGGTGGACGCGTTGATCGGTTCAACAAGAGATTTGGCCTGAAGTAATCAACTAAAGTCCGCACTGCGTAACTGTAGTGCGGACTTTTTGTATCATGGGGATTTTTGAAATACTACGGAAAAGTAACTTATGCCAAGGAGGCCTTTGCCATGAAGAGTACCGAGACTTTGCCCCAGGGCTACAAAGCAATCTACCAAATCAACATCAAAAAAGACAAGAAGCTGGCACTGCTGCTCAATCTGGTTGCGCTGGCGATTCTGACGGTTATGCTTCTGGTGGCGCTGCCCCTCGTTCCCATGAGCAGTTTCTGGCAGGGCGGTCTGGCGAAGGGTTACGGCAGGATGGCCGTGCTCCTGTTGGGTTTAGTGGCCTATATCTTTCTCCATGAGGCAGTGCATGGGGTGTTTATGCGCCGGTGCTGTACGGCGAAGGTGCGCTATGGCTTTACCGGCCTGTTCGCCTATGCCGGCAGTGACGGATACTACTGCCGCAAAGACTATATTGTCATTGCGCTGGCTCCGGTGGTCATCTGGGGCATTGTGCTGGCGGTGCTGAATGCCGCTGTGCCCCGGGAGTGGTTTTATGTGGTCTATCTGATTCAGGCAAACAACATCGGTGGCGCAGCAGGGGATATGTATATGACCTGGAAGATGGGAAAAATGCCGGCAGATATTCTGGTGCAGGATACCGGACTGACCATGACGGTGTTCGGCCGGGGTGATGAGGCGGGCTGATTCCAGGCTGTCCATGCCATGAATGAACGGGAACTTAGAGCCCAGGTGGCTCAGGAGGAAACATGGAACTGAACTTTGAAGAACATGTGCAGGAGCGGGCGGTGCTGGTTGGCCTGAACGCAGACTGCTTTAAGAAAGAAGAAACGGCCACCGATGCCTCGTTGGAGGAATTGGAGGCCCTTTTGGAGACGGCCGGTGGCGTTTGCACCGGGAAGATTTTGCAAAACCGCCATACCCCCGATGCCCGCACCTTCATCGGTCAGGGCAAGGCGGAAGAGGTCAGGGACTTGATTGAAGCCACCGCCTCCAATATGGCCATTTTTGACAATGCCCTGTCTCCTTCCCAGATTCGGGTGCTGGAGGAAATTCTGGGCGTGACGGTGCTGGACCGCAGTGCTCTGATTCTGGACATCTTCGCCCAACGGGCCAAGACGGCAGAGGGCCGGCTGCAGGTGGAGCTGGCGCAGTATCACTATTTATTGCCCCGGCTCTCCGGCATGGGCAAGAGTTTGTCCCGGCAGGGCGGCGGCATTGGCACCCGTGGCCCCGGTGAGACTCAGTTGGAAACCGACCGCCGCCATATCCGCAGTCGCATTGCCAAACTGGAAGAAGAATTGGAGCAGGTGCGCAAGGTCCGTGCCGTCCAGCGCAGACAGCGGGGAAAGAACTCCGTCCCCGTGGTGGCACTGGTGGGCTATACCAACGCAGGCAAGTCCACCATGCTGAATCTGCTGACCGGGGCAGGTATCCCCGCCAACAACCGGCTCTTTGATACACTGGACACCACCTCCAGAGCCCTCAGCGTCAGCGATACGCTGGATGTGATTCTCTCCGATACCGTTGGCTTTATCTCCAAACTGCCCCACCATCTGGTGGATGCCTTCCGGGCAACGCTGGAGGAGCTGGAGTATGCCGACCTGCTGATTCATGTGATTGACGCATCCGACCCGGACCGGGAGGATCATATTGCCGTGGTGGATAAGCTGATTGCCAAGCTGGCCAAGGCGGATGTGCCGGTGATTCAGTGTTATAACAAGGCCGATTTGGTCTCTCCGGTGGATATTCCCGTGGGGGGAAACCGGGTGGCGGTGTCGGCAAAGCTGGGTCTGGGGGCAGATAAACTACTGGCTTTGGTGGAAAAGAATCTGGCCAAGGGTCAGTACCGGGGTAAATTCCTCCTGCCCTACAGTAAAGGCGGCATTCTTGACCGTCTCCATCAGGAGGGTAAGGTTCTCTCGGTGGACTATGCCGCTGAGGGGATTCTGGTGGAGGCCGTCTGCGGGCCGGTGCTCTTTGGCCAACTGAAAGACTATCTGACACAGGAGTGACAAATATGGACGAATATCTGGTCCCGACAGATTATGGTCAGGATGAGTTTATCGAGAAGAAGTCCCGCTTCATCGGCAGAGTCTGGCCGGTGGAGACGGAAGAAGAAGCTCTGGCCAGAATTCAGGAGATGCGGAAACAGCACTATGATGCCACCCACAACTGCTGGGCCTATATCATCCGGGACGGCGCTGTCCGGTTCTCCGATGACGGCGAGCCCGGCGGCACTGCGGGAATGCCCATGCTGCAGGTTCTGCAACGGGAGGGACTCAACAACATCGTCTGCGTGGTGACCCGGTACTTTGGCGGTATCCTGTTGGGTGCGGGCGGCTTGGTGCGGGCGTATACCAAGGGGGCAAAGATTGCCGTGGATGCGGCAGGAAAGTCTATGAAGCGGGTATGGACGGTGCTGTATCTGCCCATTCCCTACTCCTGGTATGAGCGGGTGAAGCTGGAGGTTGCCGCTTTCGGTGGCATTATCCGGGATACCCAGTTCGGCATGGATGTGGAGCTGGAGGTATTGTTCCCCGAAGCCCAGACCCAACCCTTCTTAGACCGATTGACGGATATGTCAGCGGCAACCCTGGAGGCCATGGTCACCGGGCAGGAATACCGGGCATTTCCGGTGACCGAAACCAGTAAGGTGGAGTAAGGAAGCATTGCCGGGAGACAGCGCTTGTTGATTCCCTCCGTCTGCCCTGCCCACCTCCCTCATATAAAGGAGGCTAAAAGGCCCCATCCCAGAGGGGACTATAGAGCGCAGCGAGACTGGGGGAGTTGGCCCCATCTCAGAGGGGACTATAGAGCGCGGCAGGACTGGAGAAACAACCATTTGCAGTTCATCGTTGGATGAGGAGGAATGACCATGACCATCAGACAAACACTGGAACAGGAAGAACACCGCCGCCTTGACCCCCGCGCGGCATTCTCTGACCGTTCACTGGGCAGACCTGTGCCGGAAGAACCACGGGAAACCGATGTGCGCACCTGCTATCAGCGGGACACCGACCGCATTGTACACAGTAAGTCCTTCCGGCGGCTGATGCACAAGACCCAGGTCTTCCTGCAACCGGAGGGCGACCACTACCGCACCCGCATGACCCATACGCTGGAGGTGGCCCGGATTGCCCGCACCATCACCAGAAGCCTGAACTTCAATGAGGACTTGGCAGAAGCCATTGCCATGGGGCATGATTTGGGGCATACCCCCTTTGGTCATGCCGGGGAGTCTGCCCTCTCCGATGTATTGGGCAAGCCTTTCCGCCACAATGAGCAGAGTCTCCGGGTGGTGGATCTGCTGGAGAAAGAGGGGGAGGGGCTGAACCTGACCCATGAGGTGCGGCTGGGCATTCTGGGACACACCGGGGAATATATCCCGGAGACCTTTGAGGGGCAGATCGTCCGGAAGTCCGACCAGATTGCCTATGTGAACCATGACATTGACGATGCCATGCGGGCGGGTATCCTCCACTATGACGATATTCCCAGAGCCATCACCCGGATTCTGGGAGAAACCCACGCCCAGAGAATCAATACCCTGGTCTGTGACGTGGTGGTGACCTCCCGGGAGGCGGGGAAAATCATGATGTCGCCGGAGGTCGAGAAAGCCCATCGGGATTTGCGCACCTTCATGTTTGACCGGGTGTACAAAAATCCCGTCGCCAAGGGGGAGGAGAGCAAGGCGAAGACCATGCTGAAAATGCTCTTTGAATACTATATGCGCCACCCCGAAGCCTTGCCGGAGGACTTTTTGCCCCAGCTTTCCTTTGACGGCATGGAGCGCACCGTCTGCGACTACATTGCCGGCATGACGGACAATTATGCCGTGGATAAGTATACCCACATTTTCATCCCCGCCGGTTGGGAAATCCGGGGATAGTTACGGCAGTTGCCCATTTTGGCGGTGCTGTCCCTGTGTGCCCAAGCCAACGAAAACCTTGCAAAAGAGAGATGCTGCCCGGCTTAACGGAAAATGGCCGGGCAGAATTACGGATTTTATATCCCCACCGAAAAGGGTGGGAAGCGTGCAAAAAAAGGAGAAATAAACCATGTCCAGATTGACCTCTTTCGGCAAGCGGCTTCTGTGCCTGTTGCTGATTCTGACTCTGCTCCCGGTTACGGCACTGGCGGCAGAGGATGAGCCCCCCTTCAAACTCCCCAAGCCACTGCCGGGAATCAACTTCACCGATGTCGCCCGGACGGCCTGGTATTATGATTCGGTGCGCCGGGTCTGTGCCCTGGGTCTGATGGAGGGGGTCAGCGGGACGCAGTTTGCTCCCGATGGTCAGGTGGCGCTGAGTCAGGGCATCACCGTTGCCGTCCGGGTCTATGAGATTTACCACGGCATTGAAGATACCTCCGGGGACTATGACGGACCATGGTATGCTTACTATCTGGACAGAGCCAAGACCTATGGCCTGTTGCCCTCACCTTTGCGGTATACCGACGTGACCCGGGCGGCGACCCGGGCGGAGCTGGCGGCAATTCTGGCTTCTGTCCTGCCGGAGGAGGAACTGCAGTGCATCAATCCGGTGGACTATCTCCACGACTACAATGAGAAGAACCTGTACTGGGATGGGGTCATCACCCTGTACCGGGCGGGTGTGCTGACCGGTGATTTCCCCGGCGGCTTCAGCCCCAACCGGAATATTCGCCGCAGTGAGTTGGCGGCGGTGCTGGTGCGGCTGGTGTTGCCGGAATACCGGGTGCGGCTCGCTCCCGAGGGGACGGCTCTGGGCATGGAGGCTTTCTCCCTGCCGGAGCGACTGCCCGGGATTGCCTTTGACGATGTGAGCGTAAACCACTGGAGCTATCCCTATGTCCGGCAAGCCTATGCTTTGGGGCTGGTCAGCGGTGTCAGTGCCAATCGGTTTGATCCCAATGGCATGGTGCGGCTGAATCAGGCTGTGGCAGTGGCGGTGCGGATTTATGAAAAATACTATGGCATGACGGACGGGGCTGAGGGCTATGGTGGCCCATGGTACAGCTATTACATGGACAAAGCCAAAACCTATGGCATACTCACCGATTATCTGGCCACCTTGCCGGTGGAGCAGGCGGTGACCCGGGCGGAGCTGGTGGCGATTCTCTATGGGGCACTGCCCAAGGGGGAATTGCCCGCCATCAAGACGGTGGGGCATTTGCCGGACTATGACAACAGCGACCTGTACTGGCCACAGGCGCAGACCTTCTACCGGGCGGGCATCCTCACGGGACAGGACCAGTACGGCACATTCTGCCCCAGCAGTTTGGTGCGCCGCAGTGAGCTTGCCGCCCTGTTGAGCCGTCTGGTGTTGCCGGAGCAGAGGTCAACCGAAGAAATCGGGAAAAATACCGCCCTGAAGTCGGAGACCATCTGCTATGGCACATCTTCCGGTGGGCGGGCGCTGAATGCTTACCGCTATGGCGAGGGCAAGAATGTGATGGTGCTGACCTTTGCCATCCACGGCTGGGAGGACAGTTTCCCCAGAGACGGGCAACTTCTGGTACATACCGGCAATGCCCTGCGCTCGGAGCTGGCCACGAATTTTGCGTCGCTGGTGTTATCCGGGGATTGGTCGGTATACATTCTGCCCTGCCTGAATCCCGACGGACTCTATGCCGGTTGGACCCACGATGGTCCGGGTCGCTGCACACTGGCCTCCACAGACGAAAATGGCAACCGGCGGGAGCGGGGCATTGACATGAACCGCAGTTTCCCCTATTACTACAGCCGGGCATGGTCTGACCGGAATTACAACGGCACTGCCCCGCTCCAATCTCCTGAGGCGCAGGCATTGGCGACGTTTACCCAGAAAGTCATGGGTCAGGGGAAGAACATCCTCATTGACACCCACGGCTGGTATCAGCAGACCATTGTGGAGGGCGGCACATCCAATCCCATTTACCGGGCCTTCAAGACCTACTTCCCCGGAAATGTCCATACCTATCTGGGCGGCTCCGGCGGCTACTACAGCGCCTGGGCGGGGTATACCTTGGATTATGAAGCCTGTCTGTTTGAATTCCCCAAGGTGAAAAGTGCCATGGAGTTCTATGAGAAGGGCTATCAGGGGGCATTCATTGCGGCGATTAAAGATTTGCTCCGGAGTCAGGGGCAGTAATTGAACAGGAACAGGAAAAGGGATGTACCGGGGGTTGGTACATCCCTTTTGGGTTATTTGGGTTTGCGGAGGGCATCGGCCTTGGCGCGGAGGGCGGTGGCTTCTTCGTGGCGGCCCATTCTTTTTAAAAGCTCGCCAATATGCGCATAGAGTGAGGACTTCTGGGGATTGAGATTAATAGCATTGCGATATACTGTTATCGCTTCTTCATAATAACCTGCATCTACCAATATATCTGCTAATGCTTCGTGATTTATGGCATTTTGGGGATCAAAGCGAACAGGATGATGGTACATCATGATCGCTTCTCCAAAACGCTTCAATTCAAACAGAAGATTGCCGAGACCCCAAAAAGAGTAGGTGTCGGTAGGATTAAGACGAATAGCCTCGCGGTACTCCCGCTCGGCAACATCGTATTTCTTAATACCCTCCAGACAGCGTGCATACCAGTAATGACCTTTCGCAAATTCTGGAACAAGACTGGTAATTAGTCGGCATTTCTCTATTGCGTCGTTGCTATGCTCGTAATCGACTAGATTTGCGATTTCCTCCAAAATTGGCAAGTAAGGATTGGTTATAATCTTTGTGTAGTTTTGACGAATCTCCCCAAAGGCCTCCATCTCCTGCTCCTGAATCTCCCCCAAATCCGGCAGGCGGCAACCCAGAGCCTGTCCCATCCGCACCATGACCTCGTCAAAGCCACAGCCGAACATCCTTATGCCGTCGCTTTCCTCCAAAAACTGCCGGACAGTGGGCGACTTGACCTCCTGACCATAGAACATCCAGTAGGGCTTCTTCCAGTCGGTCTTAAATCGCCCGGCATTGGCCAGAAGATAATCCATGACGCTCTTGTCATTTCCGGCATAGCCAATGAATACCGGATGGTAGTTGGAGAAGATTTTCTCCAGCGCAGATTCCCACTGTTTATCCATGGTCTGCAGGGCAGTGGTGGCGCTTTTGGGCTCCAACAGCAAATCCCGGTGAATCTTAATGACCGTGGGGCGGGAGGGATGACCGGTGACATACCCGGCCAGATTCTCATGACCAATGACCAGCGGGAGTCTGCCGGTAAACTTGGTGACGGCATCTTCCGTCAAGTGGTCAAAGTTGGTGGTGATGACCACATTGTGGGGGGAGTTGGTCAGCAGTTGCGCCAACAGCAGGTATCCGGCGCTGGGTCTTCCGGCGGCGGTGATACGCTCAATTTCCGCATAGCCATCGGTGGGGAAGTCCCGGAATCGGCGGTCATAATACTCGCTGTAGAAGCTCACCATGTTTTCGTCGGTGATGCCCAGTTCCGCCCGCCAGCGCAGATGTCCTTTGGGATTGTCCTTTTTCATGTAAGCATCCCACTGCCGGACCAAATCCTGACCGGAAGGAATGCCGGAGGTTGTGGATGCACCTGCGCCCAGAAAGAAGCAGAATTTCCGGGGATAAGTGCCATAAGTGACGTTTTTCAGTTCCTCCATAAAGCCATCGAGACTCTTTCGGGACATCATTCTTCCCACCTCTCTGTGTTTTGGCGTTTTCCCCATTATACCCCGAAAGAACGGATTCCGCAAGCCCGGAAGGAAAGGTTTTACCCAATTTCCGCCACAAAACCCATTCTCCGGACAATCTCCGGATCAAAAAGGGACGCACCCGCAAAAGGCACGTCCCTCTTTTTGTATCGTCTACCGGTTTACCGCTCCATAACCGCAGTGCGGATGTCGCCCACCATATACAGACTGCCGAAAGCCAGCACAATGCCGTCTTTTCCGGCCAGCCGGATGGCCTCCTGCACACCCTGACGGACACTGTCGCAGGGGATGGCAGGTTTGCCAAACCGACCCAGAGCCTCAGCCAGGGCCGGGGCTTTCATGGCCCGGGGGTTGTCCGGGGTGACGGTGACAAAGCGGGTGATGTAAGGCGCCATGGAGGCGAACATGGTGGCATAGTCCTTGTCGGCCATAACGCCCACCAGAGCGGTAATCTCCCGCCCGGCAAGATAGTCCTCCACATTCTTGGCCAGAGCCTCTAAGCACTGGGGGTTGTGGCCGCCGTCCACGATGAAGTCCGGGTCCCGGCTCAGGATTTCAAAGCGACCGGGCCAGGAGACGGCCTTCATGCCTTCATAGATGTTCTCGTCGGAAATCTTCCAGCCTCTTGCCCGCAGGCAGTTGATGGTACACAGCACCACGGCGGCGTTCTTGAGCTGATGCTCACCCAGCAGGGGCAGGAACAGATCCTTCATCCCGCCGCAGTCAAACCGCTGACCCAGGAAGCTGTGCTCATGGAGACGGATGCTGTCAAAATCGGCATAGTGGAGCTCAGCACCAACCTTGGCGCACTTCTCCGCATAGACCGCCTCCACACTGGGGATGTTGCCATAGGCCGCCACATGGCAGCCGGACTTCACAATGCCCGCTTTGGCGGCGGCAATTTCCTCGATGGTGTCGCCCAGGACATCGGTGTGCTCCAGACCCAGATTGGTCAGCACCGCCACCTCAGGGGAGTCAATCACGTTGGTGGAGTCCAGCTCGCCGCCCAGACCGACCTCCAGACAGACGATGTCGCACTGGTGCCGGGCGAAATAGACCATGGCAATGGCGGTAACCAACTCAAATTCCGTGGGGGATTCGGCCATGGCATCGGCATGGGGCTTGACGTACTCGGTGATTTGGGCCAGCTCGTCGTCGTCAATTTCCTTGCCGTCAATGGCCATCCGCTCGTTGAACCGGAAGATGAAGGGGGAAGTGTACAGACCCACCCGGTATCCGGCCTTGCGGAGAATGGAAGCCGTCATGGAGGCGGTAGAGCCCTTGCCGTTGGTTCCGGCAATGTGGACATACTTCAGTTGCTTCTCCGGGTTACCCAGCCGCTTCAGCAGCTCCTGGGTGCGACCTAAGCCGGGGATAGAACCCTTCCAGAAGACGGAGTGGATATAGGTCAGTGCTTGCTCGTAATTCATTTCAAAACATCTCCAAACTGATTGTATCGATTGTTGATTTTAAGTTGTAGTATGGGTGCGGAATTGTCCGGTTACTCCAATCTGGCGGCACGGAAAATGCCGGACTTCTGGAGCAGGAAGACCAGAAGCACATCCAGAACGTAAGTCACTGCAAACTGAATACCCCGGGAACCAAGGAATATCACCCAGGAGGCAAAGAGCGTCTCCCCAGAGCCATAGACCAGAGCCAGCGTGAAACTCTGCCACAGCACAGAACCCAGACCCACAGCAGGCAGGAACGCCAGAGCCAGCCGGAAAATGCTGGGCTTCTGCCGCAACCAGGGGCCAAGGAAGCCGGCGCACAGACCATAAATGATGGGCGGCAGGCAGAACAGCGGGTTGTAGCCAAAGGCAGAGAACAGACAACCGACAAAGTCGGCGGCAAAGCCCACCAATGCACCGGCGAGAGGGCCAAAATACATACCGGCGATGAAGATGGGCACGGCTTCAATGGAGAACCGGGTGAAGTCGTTGGGCATGGGGATGACGAATCGGGCCAGAATGATGGACAGAGCGCAAAGCATGGCGCAGATGGTGAGCTGCTTAGTGCGGCTGACGCGGGGTTTGCGGGTTTCGGACATAAAAAAGTCCTCCTTTAATTAAATAATGGAGGAGGTTCATGGGAATATGCGATTATCCAGCAATCATGCCCCCGTGGACGTTTGGTAACATCTTCGGACACATACCGGTCATTGGCCCAATTTCCCGGTAAGGTCAGGCATCCGGCTCAGGCGGTTGCGGAGTCACATCGCGGAGCCAATGCTCCTTCG
>SVLX01000012.1 GCA_015067725.1 Oscillospiraceae bacterium
TAACTCAAGAATTTTCGTTGGCTGTTTTTCGCTCTTCGCTTAAACAACTTATCATAAATTGTCCAAGGTGTTTGTTTGTATCACGTTATTCAATTTACAAGGTACATCTTTTCTTCGCCGCCGCTCTTGCAGACAGCCAGATTATCTTATCACAAAACCTCCCGTTTGTCAAGACCTTTTTTCAAGTTTTTTCAAACTTTTTTCTTGACCGCTCAGCGTCAAGGCCGATCTCCCGAGCCCTTGTGCCTGGGCGTTTATCCGCTTCGATTTTGTGTTTTCGCCGCTCTCCCGAGCGCTCGCATATATTAACAGATACATTCCAATTTGTCAAGCACTTTTTTTACTTTTTTTCCACTTTTTTCCGGATTTTTTCGCTTTTCTGTGTTTTGTGGTTGCTTTTCCCCAAAATACACCATATCTTGTGGTCAGCCTGCAAAGTCCCCTTTGTCCATTTTCTATTGTTTTTTCCTTCTGGCCAGCAAAGCCCTGGTCACCGGGATGCCATACCACAAAATTGCCGCCAATACCGCCATGGGCCACATGGAAATCCGTTTCCCCACCAGATAGATCCCGGCACCCAGTCCTGCCGCCGCCCAGACCGGCACTGCCCTGCTCCCGCCATAGATTTTGTTGCCCATTTCCCCTGCACCGGTCAATAGCAGGCTCAACAGGCTAAACCACCCCAAGGTCATTATCGCTGCCACCAGTGCCTCAAACCGCTCAGCCACGCCCAATATCTCCAGCCCCCGGACCATCTGCACAAACGCGCCGGGCGTTTTCGCCGCCACAGCAGGCGACAGACTGCCCGCCGTCAGCACGGAAATGAGTCCTGCGCTCACCGCAATGCCAAGTGCCCAGGGCCATGGTTCTTTTCCTCTCTGCCGGGAAAGCAGCAGTGTCGCGCCGGGAATGAGCAGTACGCCAATATCCGCCCCATAAGAATTCATCCGTCCGGGATAGAGATTGCTCACTTCCACATCCGGCAGAGCGAATACTGCCAGCACCACGAAGCCCATGGCGATAAACCAAAATAAGGTCGCCCCGCTCCGGACGGCTTTTTCCGCACCCCGGTCTGCCGCGCAGGCCGCCAGAACCAGCACCACCACCGGAATCACCCAGCCGGACTTTGCGCCCAGCCAGCATTCATCGACCCAGTTCGCCACCATGCCCACACACAGCACCAGAAACAGGTACTCCGCCGCCGCCAAAACTTTGCCGCAGGGCCACCCCGGAGCGGTGACCATTTGCGCACAGAGGAATACCGCCATTGCCCCCAAAGCCAGCGCCAATGTCCATGGCCACGGGGCACTGCCCAGACTTTGGCAGGCAGGCGCAAACATGGCCGCCGCCAGCCACGGCCAGAGACTGCCACCGTTAACCCTTTCCTGTTTCAAGGTCATACCTCCCATCCCGACCAATGAGCCGGGGCAATTGCTCCACTTCACCTGCCCGGATACGACGCAGGCTGCTCTCCGGTCTGTGGGTATTCAGATAGGCCCCGGCTTCTGCGGGGTCAGCATCCCCTTCCACCAGACAAACTATGGTATTGGGGTTCAGGGTATGGTTTTCCAGCAGGGCAGGCAACAGATGATCATTGTCCAGCAGGATATAACTCACTGTCCCCTGAAAGATGACGCCTGCTGAAGCTTTCTCCATATCTTCCATTGCCCGGGACCAGTCCTGCCCTACACCGGAGTCCCCGGTATCCGCAGTCAGGCACACCTGTCCGGCGGCATACTCTGCCAAAATGGTCTCCACCGGGTGCAGTTTTGCCACGTCCTGCCCGGAAAACGGCACTGACCCGGTGAGAATTACCACCAGGGCCAGCAGACCATAGATTATCCCATGCTTCAACTCCATCACCTCTGATTCCGTTTGTCCCGGGTATTGAGCGCACTGTCCCGGTATTTGTCTCTGGAGAGTCTGGGGCGCAGAATTCCCGGCGGATTCCCACGGGAAAAGGGCAGCAGATAGCCAAGGCCCATGGACTCCAGTCCCGACAAATGAATGACCAGAGCAATGAACCCGGCGCTGAGGCCAAAAAGCCCGGCCACAGCCGCCGTCAGCGTTAACCCCAGCCGCCACAGCCGGATTGCGTCAGCAAAGTCCCGTCCCGGCAGAGCAAAGCCGCAAATTCCCGCCACCGCCACGGCAATCAGTGCCGCCGGAGAAATTAGCTTCGCCTCTACCGCCGCCGAGCCCACCACCAAACCGCCAATGATGGACACGGTCTGTCCAATGGACTGGGGCAGATTGATGCCCGCCTCCTGCAACAGTTCAAAGGACAACAGCAGTGCCAATACCTCTATGATCGTCGGAAAAGGCACGGCCTGTTTACTCTCAATCATGGCATTGAGTAACGGCAGCGGAATCATCTCCTGATGATAGGTTGCCATTGCCACATAGAATCCGGGCAGGAGCAGACTGAGCAGCAAAGCAATATACCGGAGTACCCGTACTGCCGAAGCCGCCAGATAGCTCATTCCTCTGTCCTCCGGGCTGGTCATCAGATAGCCCAAATCCACCGGTGCCAAATAACCCTGGGGCAGACCATCCACCAGAAGACCCACCCGTCCTGCCAGCAGACCCTGACAGAATTTGTCCGCCCGCTGGGTATATTGTAACAGAGGGAACGCGGTGGGGCGGGAGCCGGTGACATATTCTTCCACCGATGCCGGGGTGATGAGTCCGTCAATGTCGATTTCGTCCAGTCTTCGGCACATTTCCTCCACCAATTCCGGCGAGGTCAGTCCGTCCAGATAGGCTACGGTCACATTGGTCAGACTGCGCTGACCCACCACGGTCTGATACAGCCGCAAATCCGGGGTGCGCATATGGCGGCGAATCAGGCTGGTATTGGTTCTCACGGTCTCGGTGAAGGCATCTTTTGGTCCTTTGACGGTATTTTCCACCTCCGGGGCAGCGGGACTGCGTTTTTCCCCGGTTTTGACCTCAAAGGCAATGGCCCCAACCTCCGGAAACAGCACGACACAAAAGCCATTGACCAGTTTCATGGCAATGGTATCCAGATCTTTACAGGGGTCTGCCACCGCATTATAGACCGCCCCGCTCAGCGACTGGTCATAGAGTGCCTTCAGGCTGTCTCCCTGCAAATCCTGAGCGATGGGCTTCAGCACATATTCTGAAGCGTCACCGCCGGAAACCAGGCCATCGATCATGTAAGCATAAAGGGTCATCCCCCGGCAGGAAAGGACACGGCGGACAAAGTCCCCTGCGCCCTGAAAGATGTTCCGGATACTTTCATCGGTCATGGGGTTGGGATACATGGGCTGCGTCATGGATATCACCTCTGGGGTAGTTTGTCCGGGGTTGTGGGGGATTATACTTGGAAATACAGTAAGACCGCCTTCTGCGGCGGGTGGCAGGAAGGCGGTCTTGGTGTATGTAGTTGGTGGGCAACCTATAATTCAGAAAAAGGCTGTGCGGGTGCAACCTATCTGGAGGCATCACGTTCCGCGCCACAAAAGGCGCAATAACGCATTATCCCAGAGTTTTCCTGTTCACAGGACTGGCATTGCCATGTCTTATTCCTGAGATAGCGCTGTTGTGCTTCTGCGGAGACAAATTTTGTTCCGCAGTTACGGCAGGTGTTCCGGAAAGTTCCTTGCATAATGCCACAGACCGGGCAAACAACCTGTTCGCTGATAATCTTAGCTTGTTTCGCATCACCAACGGCCGTTCTGGGCTCATACTTTTTGGTGCCACACTCCACGCATTGCTGCTCATCATTTTTATTGGCTTGACCGCAACATATGCACTTCCAGCCGTCGTTCACTATGCGCATCTTCACCACGTTTTCAATGACCGAAGAGTTCTCCCCAGCAGCCCTTTTCCCAGTCTCTGCGTCGCTCTTTTTCTCTTCTTCATCAGGCTTAACCGGGTATGTCAGCGCACGTGCCATATTTTTAATCTCTTCTATGTATTTCAGCAAATTGAAGCAACAATCTGCAATTCCACCAACGCCAAGAACCATCGACAGGTAGCAGTTAAGCATCCACTCCATTCCTTCATCCGTTAGCTCTCCATGCCAATCGTACATATCAATTTCCTCTCTACCCATCAAGAGGAGAAACACCCAAGCAAGGCCAACTGTGCTTTGAATGATATTCAGTATCACCAGTTTCTTAAAGCGATCCGTTCCCGATTGTCTTCTGAAATAAATCCCTGTAATAACCGCAACCAACAAAACAGTAATCAATACAGCCATAATTTACGCCTCCAGTTAATAACATTATCATTTGGCATATCGTCCACGATTACTATACCATAGTATTTCTATTTTGTCAAGGCATGGTTGATAATGGTATTGTTATTCTGGACTCACGGAGGGATATCCATGTTAAATGAACGCATTCGTGACCTGCGGGTCTCTTTCGGCTGGAGTCAGGTGGAGCTGGCCCGCCGACTCTGTGTCTCCAAGCAGGCCGTCTCCAATTGGGAAAACAACAATATTCAGCCCTCGATTGACATTCTTGTTCACCTGTCCGATATCTTTGGCGTCTCCACCGACTATCTTCTGGGGCGGGAGTCCATTCCCCGGCTCAGCACCCAGGGTCTCCCCCCGCAGGTCTGCGCCCATCTGGAGTTGCTGATTGCGGATTTTTTGTCCGGCGGGGAATCTTCCGAACCTGCCACCGATTGAATCAATCCAATACCACATAAACCGCCTGAGCCCGACACGCCTCTTGACAACGCGCACCGTGTCGGGTTGTTTTTGCGCTTTGTTCCGCTCGACCGCATATCTCACACCCGGAACGGAATACCACAGACATAACCGCAGACAAACACACCGGTTAAGCCGCAGAAATCCTGCCCATGATTCACAGACACCTCTCCGGCAAAGCCATTTCTCCGGCAGCGCTAACTTCAAATTGCATTTTCCCCCATATTGTGCTATAGTAATCCATATATATAGTGTATCTGTCCAAATCTCAGGAGGAATACCCATGCGCCGAATCAAGAATGTCAAAAAACTGACCAACAACCCCTATCTGAACCTTTATGAATTGCAAGCCACCGGCAGAAGTGGCGGGGAATTTCCCTATTATGTGGCCTCCCGAAGAAAGAACGAGGGGCAAATCAAAGCCGTCACCAAAGACAACCGGGCAGACGGGGTGATTCTCTATGGGGTCTATGGCGAAGCCCGGGACAGGGTCGTCCTGATTCGGCAGTACCGCTACCCCATTGGGGACTATGTCTATGAATTCCCCGCCGGTCTGGTGGAGCAGGGAGAGGACCTCTGCGCCGCCGGCATCCGGGAGATGAAAGAGGAAACCGGGCTGGCCTTCACCCCTGTCCCCGCCGGGGCATTCAGCCGCCCGTTTTTTACCACCGCAGGACTCACGGACGAGAGTTGCGCCATGCTCTTTGGCTACTGCGAAGGTATTCCCACCTCCGCAGGGCAGGAAGATACCGAGGACATTCAGGTCATTCTGGCCGACCGGGAGGAATGCCGAAGAATTCTGGAGGAAGAAAAGGTGGCATTGATGTGCGCTTATATGTTGATGCACTTTATTTCCTCGCCGGAGGAGCCTTTCCGGTTTTTGAACGCCGATTGAACCGCACAACCTTCCCGATTATTCGTTGGGAACGCAATTGGCTGTTCCTCCTGCCGTGTCCGGGGGCTGCTGATGAACACGTATCATCCCCACTTCCCCTGTAGCGCGCGGCATCCTTGACGCGCATTGGTAGGCGGTTGCGGATTCGCCGGGAGGTTTCTGCTTGCTGGCAGGTGGTACTGCACTCCCTCAGCCTCGCTTCGCTCGGCAGCTCCCTCGGGGAGGGAGCCAAGGGGTTGGTGCGGATTCGCCGGAAGGTATGCAGGCAACCTCCATCAAAAATCACTTCCCCAAAGGGAAAACATCACTGCCGAAGGCAACATCACGCCGAAGCTCGCTCACTGGCGAAGCCCCCTCCCCAATAAAATCACTTCCCAAAGGGAAATTTCACTGCCGCAGGCAATTTCACAACGAAGTTATTTCACCGCCGAAGGCTACTTCACTATACTATTATGGAGGATTCTCCCATGTCTGACATCATCGCCGCCGTATCCACCGGCAACCAAATCAGTGCCATTGGCATTATCCGTCTCTCCGGCCCCGGCTGTGCCCAGGTGGCAGGGAGCGTCTTTACCCCCATGAACCGAAAGCCTCTGTGCGAAGCCCCCACCCGGAAACTGATCCTGGGTGACCTGCGGGACGCTCAGGGCAGAGTCATTGACCAGTGCATGGCGGTCTTCACCCCCGGCCCTAACAGCTACACCGGAGAAGATACCGTGGAATTCCACTGCCATGGCTCGCCCGCCGTCCTGTCTGCCGGGCTCACCTCTTTGTATCAGGCGGGGGCAAGACCTGCCCGCCGGGGCGAATTCACCAAGCGGGCCTTCCTCAATGGGCGCATGGATTTGACACAGGCCGAGGCCGTCATTGACCTGATCGAAGCCGAGACCGCCGATGCCGCCGCCAACGCCGCCGGACAAGTCAGCGGGGTATTGCAGAAAAAGCTGTCCCCCATCTACAGCGACCTGACCGACATTTGCAGTCACTTCCACGCCGTGCTGGACTATCCCGACGAGGATATTGAGGACTTCGGCCTGGAGAATTACGAAGGACTTCTGAAGAAAGATGCCAAGGCCCTCTATGCCCTGCTCAGCACCTATGGTCAGGGACGCATCCTGCGGCAGGGTGTGGCGGTGGCCATTGTGGGCAAGCCCAACGTGGGTAAATCCAGTCTGCTCAATGCCCTTGCCGGATACGAGCGGGTCATCGTCACCGACATTCCCGGTACCACCCGGGACACGGTGGAAGAATCGGTGATGCTGGGCGGCGTCCGTCTGCGACTCATCGACACCGCCGGTATCCGGGAAACCGAAGACAAGGTGGAGGCACTGGGCGTGGAGCGTTCCCGTCAGGCTCTGGAAAACTGCGACCTGGCCATCTTCGTCTGCGACGGTTCTCAGGCCTTGACCGAAGAAGATCAGGCCATTATGGATTTGTGCCTGGATGCCCCCAACGCCATTGCCCTGATCAACAAGATTGATGTGGGTCTGTGGGTCGAGCCCAGCGATTTGCCCTTTATGGATGTAATTCCGGTCTGTGTCAAAACCGGTGAGGGACTGGATTTGCTGGCCAATGCGGTAGAAGTCATGTTTGAGGGCGAGACCCCCTGTGACGGTTCTGTTTTGACCAATGCCCGGCAGTTCGATGCGGTTCGCCGGGCCTATGAAGCCATGCTCGCCGCCCTGCAGGGACTGAAGCTGTCCCTGACTCCCGATGCGGTGCTGACCGATGTGGAAACCGCCATGGAAGCCATGGGCGAAGTCACCGGCGGCACGGTTCGTGAAGACATCACCGCCCGGATTTTCGAGCGGTTCTGTGTGGGAAAATAAGATAACGGACATTGACCCCATAACCACCCGCTCCCAGCGAATTCGCACCCAACGTGCAAAATCCGCACCAACCGTAGCGCGCGGCATCCCTGACGCGCCCTGCAGCAGGGCCTAATGGTAAGCAGAAACCCACCGGCGAATCCGCACCAACCCCTTGGCTCCCTCCCCGAGGGAGCTGCCGAGCGAAGCGAGGCTGAGGGAGTGCAGTACCACCTGCCAGCAAGTAAAAACCTCCCGGCGAATCCGCAACCACCTACCATTGCGCGTCAAGGATGCCGCGCGCTACAGGGAATGCGGCGCATATTTGTCGCCAGTCCCCGGTTGCGGAACACGTTTTGGCGATTTATCCGGCGTTCCCGTTATTAGAAGTGCCCGGATGAGTCATGGCCCATCCGTACGAATGTAGAACTACCCCATTCCGTCGGGGGACGCCGCCCCCGATGTCCCACCATCCCATAACGCAACCCAGAAAGAAAGGAACCCCATGAACCTATATCACATCAGCGACACCCTTCGCCTGGGCGAAACCATGTCCCAGGATTATAAACAAAATCTGGAGCTGGCACTTCCTTTTACCGAAGCTCTGGAACGTAGCGAGGACTGCTTCTATGCCATGCTCCTGAGCGCAAAGTATCTGAAGCGTGTATTGGGCAAATTTGGCCTGCGGGATATGCAGACCAACTATATTAAATGGGCCACGGAGGGTATCTTTGAATTCATCCGCAAAACGGAATTCCCCGAAAGCTACAGCCGCCTGCTGAGCAACTACTTCTATGACCGCATGGAGGACATCCGGCGGCTTTATGAAGTGGACTGGAACATGACCGAAAAGGAAGAACGTTTCAACTTCCACGTCTTCCAAATCCATCTGGAGGATGATGCGCCCCAGAAGCGGGATATGCTGCTTTTTGATGAAGCCTTTGATGCCATGTGGAATCGGGAGGATTTGCAGACTGCCATAACCTGCGCCCGGAGATACTTTTCCGGTGGGCAAAGCGAAACCCCGGTCTGGGAAATCCTCAGCGAAAAGCCCGCAAAAGCTGTGGCGGATTTGACCGGTTACCTGAGAGATGAGCCCCGGAGGGAGGATACCCAATGATTCGGTTTGAAGACATTGACGAAAGCAACTGGCGACATCCCTTGAAAGTCGCCCAGTCCCAGACAAAGTATGTGGCAGGCAGTACCACCCTGCTGGCCAGAGCCTATGCCTACCGCCATTTCCGCAGCCGGGCTTTCCTGATTTGTGATGGCGAAACCCCGGTGGGTATGGGGCTGTATTATGACGAGCCGGAGCTGGGCTGCTATGACCTGAGCCAGCTCTTTATTGATGAACGCTACCAGGGCAAGGGTTACGGCAAAGCGGCCACCGCCCAAATTCTGGAAATCCTGCGACAGGACGGGCGCTATCCCAAGGTCATCCTCTGCTATGTTGAGGGGAACGATGCCGCCAGAAACCTCTATCACCGGTTCGGCTTTCGGGAAACCGACCGTGACGAAGACGAGATCGTGATGGAGCTGACCCTGTGAATGCCCGACCATGGCTTCACCGGTGATGCGCCTGAGGCTGTGATGTTGCTTCGCAGTGATGTTTCCCTTCGGGAAGTGATTTTTGATGGAGGTTGACTGCATACCTTCCGGCGAATCCGCACCAACCCCTTGGCTCCCTCCCCGAGGGAGCTGCCGAGCGAAGCGAGGCTGAGGGAGTGCAGTATCACCTATCCGCAAGCAGAACCCCCCCGGCGAATCCGCACCCAGCCCCCGCAACCTTGGCTCCCCCGTTGGGGGAGCTGCCGAGCGAAGCGAGGCTGAGAGGGTGCAGCAGAGTCTTTCCACAACCACCCACCATTGCGCGTCAAGGATGCCGCGCGCTACAGGGAATGCGGCGCATATTTGTCGCCAGTCCCCGGTTGCGGAACACGGAACACGCAAGCGTGTTCCCTACGAATCATGGGGAGGGTTTTGGTGGTTTATCCGGCGTTCCCGTTATTAGAAACAAACGTAGAACCAGCGTGTATCGTGGAGGACAACGCCCCCAGAAACCTGTTTCTGTCTAATTTGAAATTATAAATTGTCCATTTACCACCCCAAAGGAGGCCCCCCATGAAATTAGAAGGCTTTGGCATTTTCGCCAACCATATGCCCACCATGATCCGGTTTTACCGGGATGTGCTGGGTTTTCAGATTCAGGAAGACGAGAACACAGAAAATGTGTATCTGGTTAAAGATGGCGTACTCTTCCTCCTCTATGGCCGTAAGGATTTTGAAACCATGACCAGCCGCCCCTATGGCTACGCCCCCGGCGTAAACGGTCACTTTGAGGTAACATTACAAGCAGAAAACTTCGCTCAGGTGGATGAAGCTTTCCGGGATGCCGTGGCAAAGGGCGCAGAAGCCATCATGCCACCAAAAACCATGCCCTGGGGTCAGCGCACCTGCTATATTGCTGACCCGGAGGGAAATCTCATTGAAATCGGCTCTTTTACCCCATAAAACCAACGCAAAGAAGGAATTTCCATGTTCATCTATTTAGACAACTCCGCCACCACCCGCCCCTGCCCGGAGGCGGTATCTGCCATGACCGCCGCCCTGACCGAGTCCTGGGGCAACCCCAGCGCCCTGTACCGCTTCGGCATGGATGCCGCCCGGAGTCTGCGCACCGCCCGGGAGCAGGTCGCCAAAGCATTGGGCGCAGAAACCGACCAGGTATTCTTCACCTCCGGTGGCACGGAGGCGGATAACTGGGCCATTTTCTCCGCTATGGCCCGCATGGGCAAACGGGGGAAGCACGTCATCACCACCGCCATTGAGCATCACGCCGTTTTGAACCCCATGAAGCGGCTGGAGGAACAGGGCTACTCCGTCACTTACCTGAAGCCTGACCAAGCCGGGCGAATCACCCTCGACGCCCTCCGGGATGCCCTGCGCCCGGATACCGTCTTTATTTCCATTATGATGGTCAACAACGAGACCGGCGCGGTCATGCCCATTGCCCAAATGGCCAAGCTGATTCGCCGTATTGCCCCCAATGCCATCTTCCACACCGATGCGGTGCAGGGCTTTTTGAAGATTCCCTTCCAGGCAAAAACACTGGGCGCTGACCTGATTTCCGTTTCCTCCCACAAAGTCCATGGGCCAAAAGGCGCAGGGGCATTATACATCCGCAAAGGTCTGCCTCTGCCCGCCCATCTTCTGGGTGGCGGACAGGAGGGCGGCTACCGCAGCGGTACAGAAGCCGTCCCCGCCATTGTGGGTTTTGGGGCTGCCTGTCTTGCCGCCTTGCCCAGCTTAAAAGAGGACATCGCCCGGGAAGCCCAACTCCGGGACAGCATCATTGCCCGGCTGGCAGATTACCCCCGGATTCAGCTTTTGGGTGCCCATGAAGCCCCCCACATTCTGGCTCTGTCCATCCCCGGTGTCCCCACCCAGAACACCATCAACATTTTGCAGGACAGCGGTATCTGTGTCTCTGCCGGTTCTGCCTGCGCCAAAGGCCACCGCAGTCATGTATTGGAAGCCATGAACCTTCCGCCTAAGGTCATAGACGGCGCATTCCGGGTGTCTTTGTCCCGGTACACTACAGTAGAAGAAGTGGATGCCCTGATCACCGGCCTGGAAGCCGTCCTGACCAGAATGAGCCGATAAATCGCAACCACCTGGGCTGTGTCAGTTATGTCGCCTTCGGCTGTTATGATGCCTTCGGCAGTTATGATGCTTCGCCGTGATGATTCCCCTGCGGGGAAGTGATTTTGTGGGGGAAGTTGTCCAGTTATCTTCCGGCAAATCCCCACCAGTATACCCATGCAAAAATTACCCACCGAAGGTGGATTTCACCCGCCAACGGCGGATTTCACATTCAGCACAAGCTGAATATTTCACTGTCACACCGACTGGTGTGACCAAAGGAGGATACCCTATGGCCCTGCAAACCGATAAGCATTACCGCAACCAAGTCATGTATTCCGTCTTCGTCCGCAACCACAGTAAAGAGGGTACGTTCACCGGTGTCCGCCGGGATTTGGATCGCATCCAGTCACTGGGCGTGGATATCATCTGGCTCATGCCCATCCATCCGCTGGGGGAGGTTGCCAGAAAGGGTACG
The DNA here is from genome assembly GCA_015067725.1 of Oscillospiraceae bacterium. Classification (GTDB taxonomy): domain Bacteria; phylum Bacillota; class Clostridia; order Oscillospirales; family Oscillospiraceae; genus Faecousia. The sequence continues at coordinate 11,508 of SVLX01000012.1, forward strand.
CTGGGCAGTCCCTATGCCATCCGGGATTACCGGGCGGTGAACCCGGAGTACGGCACATTGGAGGACTTTGTCGCTCTGGTAGAGGATATCCATTCGAGAGGCATGAAGTGTATCATTGACGTGGTCTATAACCACACCTCCCCCGACTCCCGGCTGGCGCAGGAGCATCCCGAATGGTTCTATCACAAGCCGGATGGCGCTTTCGGCAACCGCATCGGAGACTGGACCGACATCATTGATTTGGATTACAGCCACCGGGAGCTGTGGGTATACCAGATTGAAACCCTGAAGCAGTGGGCGAGAATTGTGGACGGCTTCCGTTGTGATGTCGCCCCCCTCATTCCCCTGGAGTTCTGGCTGGAGGCCCGGCGACAGGTGGAGAAGGTGCGCCCCGGCTGTATCTGGCTGGCGGAATCCGTAGAGCCGGAATTTATCGTGGAGAATCGGGCCAGAGGGATGACCGCTCTGTCCGACGGTGAAATCTTTCAGGCTTTTGACATGGCCTATGACTATGATGTTCACGGCTTCTTTACCGCCTACCTGTCGGGAAAAATCCCCCTGTCCCGATATTTTGAAGCCCTGAACCAGCAGGAGGCCATTTACCCCGCCAACTATGTAAAGCTCCGTTTCCTGGAAAACCATGACCGTCCCCGGATTGCGGGCATGATTCACGACCGCAGGATGCTGGAAAACTGGACCGCGTTCCTCTATTTCCAGAAGGGCATGACCCTCATTTATGCCGGGCAGGAAGTGGCAGATCCTCACCGTCCAGACCTGTTTGATGCTGACCCGGTGTGTTGGGCGGGTGGTTACCATTTCTCTCCCCTGCTGCGCCAGCTCTACTGGTTGAAGAAAGACCCCCTCTTTACCGACAGCCGCTATGATCTTCAGGCCCTGCCCTGGGACATTGCCCTCGTCACCCATGAGAAAGACGACCACAAGCTGGTGGGGCTCTTCTCTCTCCGGGGCGAAGAAGCCACCGCTGAGGTGGATTTGCCGGACGGAGAATACGAAAACCTGCTGGGAACAAAGCCGGTGGAGGTCATTGCCGGTCAGATTTTCGTCCCCGGTAAGCCGGTCATCCTCCGGGTGAATCCGGCAGACCATGGACAGACGGATGCGGACTGAGCAAACCGGCTTTTCCGGAAAACCTCGGACAGGAAAACAAACCCGAAACCATTGCGCTCCACCAGACCAAAGCCCAAGATCAACGATACAGAATGAATTACCCCGTCAAACACCATCCGCCCCGCAAAAGCAGCGCGAATATTAACATTTGGAGGTCCTCACCATGATCCAGCTAAGCCAGCGGCTGAACCCCGCCGTGGAGTGCATCAGCATCCTTGCCCGACGTTTCTCCCAGCACCCGGGTGCCCCCAGAAGCCTCCGGGAGGAAATCCTGTATATCTGTCAAAAATACAAGCTCCCAACCGAGAGTCTTCTGCCCTTGCTGGACCCCCTGATTCAGATCGAGACCCATGTGCTGGAGGGGCTTTTGCCCATTGAGGAAAATGTGCAGTTGCTGTTCGCCTACCACAACAATCCGGATATTGCCAACTTAGCTTGGGGGATGTATTTTCTGGATCAGATGAATATTACCCTTGCCGACCTTTCTCCGCAGGAGCGCCTGCCGTATCTGCATGTTCTGCTCTGCTTCTGTCTCGGTGGAACAAACGGAGATCTTGATGGCGTAGCAGATCTTGCCTCCCTGTCGCTTTATCTGGAGGATCTTAGTTGTCCGCCCTGCGTGAAGTGGATTTGTCAGTTATTCTGGTGTCAGCCGGAGAAATATCAAAGTCGCTACCGCCAGATTATGGCGCGGGGCATCGAATTGTTCCGGCAGGTAGAGCACCTGGCAGACCCGCTTCTGGAGCAGATGTTGCCGGGAATCCAGGAAGCGCTGAAGGATGAGACCCACAATTCCCATCTGCCCTTGCATTTCCAGCCGGACGAATCCATGCCCAGCTATCCCATGGCGATGAATTTCCACTGCTCGTCGGTGATTTATTGTTACAATCTCCCGGAAACCCATGAGCATCCCAGCTTTACCAAACTTCATCTGGTCGGTATGCTGCGCCAGTATCTTACGGAGTTGCTGGCCCAGTACAACAATGCCTGCGCTTCCATTGCAGGTTCTGCCCGGGCAATCAGTGATGTACACCGGGTAGAGATCCTTCAGGCCTTACAGGATGGCCCACTTTGCAATCTGGAGCTGGCACAAAAACTGGATTTCTCCGCGGCCACCGTTTCACATCACATGAGCTATCTCATCTCAGAACTTTTTGTCACCGCGGTAAAGCGGGGAAACCGGGTGGAGTATACCCTGAACAAGGACAAGCTTCGGCAATTCCTCCGGCTATTCCGTATCTCCATCCTTCAGGATGACGGCGAATAAATGGAATTGCCATGCATCCCGCCGCAAATCACAAGCATCGTCCGAATCCGGTTAGACGATTTGCACGGGAAGCCGCATATGTACCGGCCATGCGCACTGCTTTTGCTGATACCCCGGATTCAAAACCAGCGCCTTTTGTCCGCAAAACGCACCGGGTGGATTCAGGACTTTCACCCGTCAGAATGTGCGTTCGCCGGGCGCGTCAAAAAGACCCACGGCTCAAAAAAAGCCGCGGGTCTTTGTTTAATCTTACCGATGTTTCCATGCCCCTTTGGAGAACAGCACCAAAATAGGGAAAATTTCCAGTCTACCGGTGAGCATATCCAGACTCAGCACCAGCTTGGAGAAGGCACTGTAGCCACCAAAGTTGCAGGTGGGGCCAACTTCCGCCAAACCGGGACCAATGTTATTAAAGCAGGCCAGTACCGCCGTCACATTGGCCTCAGCAGAAAAATTGTCCACCGAGATCAGCAGAATACTCAGCAAAAGAATCACCACATACGCCGCCAAATAGGCATTGGCATTGTCCAGCACCCGCTCCGGGACGACCCGGCCATTATTTCTGACCACCTCCACCCGCTGGGGCTGGATGATCTGCCGGGTATTACGCCGCAGAGACTTCAGCAGAAGCAGTAACCGCCCGCACTTCAGACCGCCGCCGGTACTGCCTGCGCAGGCACCCACCACCATGAGCCCCATAAGGATGGTCTTGGAAAAAGACGGCCACAGGTCAAAGTCCGTGGTGGCAAAGCCCGTGGTAGTGATGATGCTGGAGACCTGAAAAGCCGCATGGCGGATGGTTTCGCCAAGCGTGTCATAATACTCCCGGACATTGAGGGCAACCAGGACAATCGCGCCCAAAACAATGCCCACATACAGCCGCAGTTCCTCATCCTTGACCACATTTTTCACCTGCCGCAGAAGAAGCAGATAATAACAACTGAAGTTAATGCCAAAAAGGAACATGAAGACGGTGGTCACATTCTGGATATAGGGACTGTAGCCGGCGAGGGAGTCATTCTTGGTGCCAAAGCCACCGGTGCCGGCAGTGCCAAAGGCGGTACACACCGCATCCAGCAGCGGCATCTTCCCAACCAGCAAAAAGATCAGGTCAGCGATTGTCATGACGATATAGATGATATAGAGGATGGCCGCCGTCTTGCGCATCCGGGGCACCAGCTTGCCCACATCAGGGCCTGGGCTCTCCGCCCGGAGCAGATGCATGGTAAAACCGGACTTCCCCTTACCCGGAGAAATGGCCAGAAGGAAAACCAGCACACCCATACCGCCCAGCCAGTGGGTAAAACTGCGCCAATAGAGAATGCCGCCGGAAAGAGACTCCACCTCGGGCAAAATGGATGCGCCGGTGGTGGTAAAGCCGGAAACCGCCTCAAAGAAGGCATCCACAAAATTGGGAATCTCCCCGGAGAAATAGAAGGGCAGACCACCCATAAGACTCAAGGCCACCCAACTGATGCCCACACAGACCAGACCCTCTTTGGCATAGAAGGCACTGGGTGCTTTCCTGCACAGCAGGAACAACCCCCCCGCCACCGCCGCAATCACAGCCAGCGCGCAGAGAAACCCCCGCACCGCCCCATATTCCCCACGGCAGAGGCTGAGGATCAGGGCAGGAATCATGAATACCGCCTCAATGGACAGAATTTGGGCAATGAAGCGGCCAACCATTTTATAATTCATAGCCCCACCCCGCTTACTCGAAGATGTCGTTGAGCTGATGCAGAACGCCCCGGCCACTGGTGACAAGGACGATGGTGTCGCCCACATGGAATTGGGAATCACCGTTGGGAATCTCCGTATCCGAGCCGTGGGCTATGCCGGCCACCAGCACATTGGGCCTCAGCTTGATTTTCTTCAGGGGTTCGCCACAGTGGAGGGTATTCTCGTCCACCAGAAATTCCACCGCCTCAGCCTGACCGTCGGCAATGGTGTGGACGGAAATGGCCGCACCGGTCTGATTCTGCATGGCCCGGACATAGCGGATGATGGTATTACAGCTCAGCTCCTTGGGGCAGACCACACTGCCCAGAGGAAGATTGGCGATGAGCCCCCGGTTTTCCGTCCTGCCCAGCTTAGTGATAATCTGGGGAATCCCCTGACCGGAAGCCAGCAGGGAAATAATGATATTTTGCTCATCCATACCCGTCAGGCTGACCAGAGCGTCACAGTCCTGCAAACCCTGACTCTCCAATTCCGACAGGTTGGCACTGTCTCCGCAGACCACATTGACCCCAGGGAGCTGACTGGCCAATTGGACACACCGGGCGGGGTCTTTCTCCACCATGCAGGTGTTGATGCCGTCCCGCTGGAGCATCTGCGCCAGATAGTAGGCCACCCGGCTGCCGCCGCAAATCATGACCCGGCGCACTCTGCGGGTGATGATGCCCAGATTCTTCAGCAGTACCGTCAGATTGTTGGTGGGCGCGGTGACGAAAATCCGATCCCCTTCCCGCAGAATGAAACTGCCGCTGGGTGCCATAGCCGTGCCGCCCCGCAGGACAGCGCAGACCAGAACCTTACACTTGACGATTCCGGGCAGTTCCATCAGCGGCAGATTGCACAGCTTGCTCTTGCCGTCAACCCGGAGCTCCACAATTTCCGTCCGCCCCTTGGCGAAGGTATCTCTGTGGAGAAATCCGGGGTACTTCAGCAGTCGCTCGATTTCCGTTGCCGCCTGCTTCTCGGGATTCACCGCCAGCGACAGGGCGAAAACCTCCCGCAGGGCATAGATTTGGTCGGAATACTCCGGATTCCGAATCCGGGCAATGGTATGCAGATCGGGGTTCAGTCCGTGAGCGGTAGTACAGCACAGCAGGTTGACTTCATCTTCATCGGTAGTAGCAATAAGCAAATCCGCATCTTTGATTCCCGCCTGAAGCAAAACCGGCATGGAGGCACAGTTACCTTCAACTGCCATCACATCATAGCGCTCCACGATAGAGCCAATCACTCTGGGGTCACTGTCAATCAACGTCAGGTCATATCCCTCAGCGGAGAGCTGTCGCACCAGAGTGGCACCCACCTTACCTCCGCCGGCAATAATGATATTCATGGTTATCCTCCCAGACCCCCTGCCAAATTTGGTTAAACAGCGAGTCTATGTCTTTATGTGGACGATTCATGTCTATTATAGCAGGCTGTTGGGAGAATGGCAACCGGAAATTCGCAGGTGCGGGTAATAAAAGAAGCGGGTTTCAAGTCCGTGTAAGCACGACCCGAATCTTCCGGTCGCATTTACCATGACCTGTAACCCGCCTTCCCCTTCTTAACCGGAAAACTTCGCTTCCCCCTTGCCCCCTCCGCTCCGCCGTGGTATAATAGACCCAGTTTCCCCGGAAAGGAGAACGCACCATGTCCAGACAAAACGCACCCCACAGGGGCTATCTCCATGAGGATTTTCGTCTGTTTCGGTTGACGGACGGCGCTATGGCACAGGTGGACTGGCACTATCACGACTTCCATAAGATTCTGTTTTTTCTGGCCGGTCATGCCGCCTATGCCATCGAAGGGCAGAGCTATGCTTTGGAGCCCGGGGATATGGTGCTGGTGCCCCGGGGCTGTATCCACCGGCCGGAGGTTCAGCCCGGCATTTCCTATGCCCGGTATATCCTCTATTTGAGCCCGGATTATCTGCGGCGGATTTCTACCCCGGAGTGGGATTTGTCTCTGTGCTTTAAGCTGGTGGCGGACAGCTATCACTTCGCCCTCCGCCCGCAGGAGCAGGATTTGCCCATGCCCCTGCTGAACCGCCTGCAGGAGGCCGGCGAACACGATGCCTTCGGGCGGGAGCTGTTGTGCCGGGCACTAATTACCCAACTCCTGGTGTCCGTGACCCGGAATCTGGAGGATGACCATCTGCGGTATATCACTTCCCGGGCTTGTGACGAGAAAATTGTGACCATCCTCAAGTATCTGAATCTCCATCTGACCCAGCGGATCTCCCTGGATGATTTGGCCAAACAGTTTTATATCAGCAAATACTATATGATGCGCCGGTTTAAGGCAGAGACCGGCCATACCATCCACAATTACCTGACCGAGAAGCGGCTGTTTTTGGCCAGAGAGCAGATTGCCGCCGGAGAGCCCGCCAGTCAGGTCTGCTCCGCCTGCGGCTTTGGCGATTACTCCGCCTTCTCCCGGGCGTATAAGCGGCGATTTGGGGTGACCCCCAGTGTGCCGGTTGTGCAGAATGTGGACAGTGTGCCCGGGGGAAATATGGACTAAACCGGCTACAGGAGCATTTTCCCCATACCGCCCGGCAATACCAGTCCGTCAGCCAGCCGGTTCATCAGTATGGTGATTTTTGGACCAAAGGGGGTAATCCCCCGAACGGCTTGCGTGGTCAGCAGTCTGTCTTCCTCATAATGGGCAATCTTTGCGCCATAGATGTCCAGGCTGTTACAGCCGAAGAACACCCGGTCAATCAGCAGGTAGTATTCCAGTTGGTGGCAGTGTCCTTGCCGGTCATGATACTGGCGGTGATACATCAAAATGCTCTGGGTCATGGTCTTCGCCTCCTTTTCTCCATTGAACCACAAAACGTGCCTCTTGAACAGAGAAAAATATCGCAAAACCCAACATTTAACCTGCAGAAACCCGGGATAATCCCGGGTTTCCTTTATTTTTGGCATTTTTTACCGGAGTTGTGTCGAACGATTCTTCCCTCTCCCGGCAAGAATCCCCTCCTCCGGGGCGTATGCTGGTACTATCCTATGGTCTGACCGACTCGGCGCAGACGATGGTGCCGGGATTGCCGGTAAAAGAGGACAGCACCTCCACCGGCAGACCGAAGGCTTGCGCCAGCTCTACGCTCCGGTCATGGAGTACCTGCGCCCCGCCTGCAATCAGCCGCCGCATCTTCTCATAGGATATCCAATCAAACTTCACCGCATCGGGATGAATCCGGGGGTCTTTGTCGTATATGCCGTCCACATCCGTATAAATCTGGCACAAATCCGCTTTCAGAAAGCCCGCCAAAGCCACTGCCGTGGTATCCGAACCGCCCCGGCCCAGTGTGGTGATATCCCCCTCCGGGTCTATACCCTGAAAACCGGTGACCAGCACAATCCGCCCCGTCTCCAGTTCCCGACGAATCCGCTCCCCGGTCAGAGACTGAATCCGGGCATTGCCGTGGACTCCATCGGTCTGCAGCCCCGCCTGCCAGCCGGTCAGAGATACCACCGGAAAGCCCAAAGCCTCCACCGCCATAGCCAGCAGTCCGGTACTGAGCTGTTCCCCGGTAGCCAGATAGGCATCCATTTCCCGGGCGGAGCAGCGGGGGTTTACGGCGATGGCATCGGCAATCAGTTGGTCTGTGGTGTGACCCTGCGCCGAAGCAACAGCCACCACCTTTGAGCCCCGCTTAACCTCCCGGGTGATGATTCTGGCGGCGGCAAACAATCGCTCCCGGTTGGCCAGAGAAGTACCACCGAATTTTTGTACAATCAGCATAGGTAATCACCTCCAAAACTTTACCCGGGGTATTCTATGCCGATTCCCGGCGAAAGTGCGTCCCGCTCCACGGAAGAAAACCCCACTGCGGAATCATCGGCAGTGGGGAGAATGGGACGAACGGATTAACCAGCCAAAACCTCCGCCCGAATGACTCCGGGATTGGTCTTCAGAGAACCCAACATGGTCTCCAGAGACCCCTTGAGGTGCTTGGTATCCACAGTCATGGAAATGGCGGCGCAACCATTGGTGGGAATGGATTGGTTGATGGTGAGTATATTTGCTCCATATTGGGTAAAGATATTCAGTATGGAGGCCAGAAGACCGGGCTGGTCATGGAGCGCAAGCTGGAAGGTGAGAATCCGTCCGGCCATGAGGCTCTGAAAGGACAGTACATGGTCCCGGTATTTATAGAAGGCACTGCGGCTGATCCCCACCAACTTGACGGCATCGCCCACCGTTGCGGCGGCTCCGGTATCCAGCAGTCGCTTTGCCTCAGCTACCTTCAGGAATACCTCCGGCAGAGCGGATGCTTCAATGAGATAATACTTGGGTTCCTGGAACATAAATAAGCCTCCTGGAGAATATAATGGTTGATTTTGACTTAATTGTACCATATTTTCCGTAAAAATCAAGTGGATTCGAGGTGGAGCAATGAAAATGACAATCTCCTGGGGGCGGGTTGCGCTGTGGGTATTGGGGTTTATCGTGGGCATCGTGGTGCTGGGCTATGGTCTGCCGCTGGTTCTGCCTTTCCTGGTTGGGTTGGCGGTGGCACTGGTGGCAGAACCCCTGACCCGACTGCTGAGCAGGCGGCTGCCCCGGGCGCTGTCTTCCGGCGTGGCCATCAGCGGGGTCTATGGGCTGGTCTGTCTGGGGCTCTGGTTTTTGGGACGCACTGCCCTTTTGGAGCTGAGCCGGCTGTCGGAGCAACTGCCCGAGCTGGCGCAGGGCGCGCAGCGAGCTGTAGCGCAGGCAGAGCAGTGGCTCTATCGTCTGGCAGCGGATGCTCCACCCAATCTCCGGGGGCAAATGGAGCAGAGCATCACCCAGCTCCTGTCCAATTCCGCCCAACTGGCCCAGGATGCCGCCGGAAAAGTTCTGGGGGCGGTCTCCCGGATGGTGCTGAAGTTACCGGATACCCTGATTTTTCTGGTGACGGCGGTGACCTCCGGCTTCCTGATTTCTGCCCGGTTGCCCAAGTTAAAGCCATGGCTGAGACAGCGGCTACCGGAAAAATGGCGGGTCAAGGCTTTGCAGGTACTAAGTAACCTGAAGAAGAATCTGGGTGGCTGGCTCAGCGCCCAGGCAAAGCTGGTGGCGGTGACCTTTGGGGTGCTGACTGTGGGCTTTTTTGTCCTGCGGGTGGACAGACCTCTTTTGCTGGCGGTACTGATTGCGCTGGTGGATGCCCTGCCTATGCTGGGGACAGGGACGGTGCTGATTCCCTGGGCGGTCTATGCCCTGATGCGGGGGGAGCAGGCGCTGGCCATTGGATTGGGCGCGCTTTATGGGGTGGTGGTCTTGCTCCGGTCTGCCCTTGAGCCCCGGCTGATTGGCAGACAATTGGGGCTGAGTCCGCTGGTGACTCTGGGCGCGCTCTATGTTGGTTATCGGCTGTGGGGTGTGCTGGGAATGATTCTTGCCCCGGTGCTGGTCATTACGGCAGGAGAACTGCTGGCCATGGCGAAGGGAGAAAAGGGTGTTGCAAGTTCCTGAGTTATGGGTATAATATAGAGAGAACAACACAGAGAGGAGAATCCCATGGAACTGACCCACAGAGCCCAACGAGCCGGGCGGCTCTCCGGCTTCCTCCGGGGAGAGATGGCCATGTCCACCGGCCTGATGAACCGGCTGAAATGGACCGGCGCTTTGCTGGTCAACGGCGAGCGCGCCCGCACCAATTACCCGGTTCAGCCCGGGGATGTGATCTGTGTGGTGCTGGATGAGCCCCAACCGGAGTATCCTGCGGAGGATGTCCCCCTCCGGATCATTTATGAAGACCAGCATATTCTGGTGGCAGATAAGCCCGCCGGGATGCTGATTCACCCCTCGCCCCACCGGAATACCGGGACATTCGCCAATGCGGTGCTGGGGCATTATGTCCGGACTGGGCAACACTCTGCCTTTCATCCGGCAACCCGACTGGACCGGGATACCTTTGGTCTGGTTCTGTTGGGGAAGAATTCCCATGTCCACCAGCGGCTCAGCGACCTCCACGGGCAGGGGCTGTTGATTAAGACATATCATGGGCTGATTTTCGGTGCCATGCCGGAACATTCCGGGCGCATCGATTTGCCCATTGGCAGGAGGCCAAAGCCCAGCCTCCTGCGATACATCGACCCCCAGGGACAGCCCAGCCTGACGGAGTATCAGACCATCCGGCAGAGCGGGAAGTGGAGTCTTCTGTCCCTGCGCCCCGTCACCGGCAGGACCCATCAGCTCCGGGTGCATTGCGCCGCTTTGGGCTGTCCCATTTTGGGTGACCCTCAGTATGGCAGTCCGGAGAGTTTGGCGCTGTCGCAGGAGTTGGGACTGGAAACCCAGCAGCTCTGCGCCCACCGGCTGGTTTTCCCCCATCCCATGACCGGGGAGAATATGGATTTGGTGTCCGGCATGGAGGTTTGGCAAGAGAAAACTGAAGAAAATGGCGACCGGAGAGATTCATAAATTCTCCGGTCGCCGGTTATTTTCACTTAGAAGGGAATCAGTTTTCTCGACAGCTTGCAGGCCATGCGGTACAGTGGCCCTTCCATTTCTTTCCGGGCTTCTTTCAAATACTGACGGATGGGCAGGCTCTGGGGGCAGTGGGTTTCGCATTTGCCGCAACCGATGCAGTTGGAGGCTGAGGTGGGGCTTCTGCGCAGGGCGGTACACATGGCGTACTCCTTGAGTCCGGTGAATTTGCCATCGGTATGGTAGCGGTTATAGGCGGCAAACGTGCCGGGAATGTCCACATTTTTTGGGCAGGGCATACAATAGCTGCAGCCGGTACAGCCCACCTTAATCCCGGCATTGATGACCGCCACCGCCTGCCGGTACATCTCCATTTCCCGCTCGCCCAACTGGTCAACCCGGGTTTCGGCGGCGGTTTGGGCATTCTGTCGGAGCATATCCTCAGACCGCATCCCGGACAGGACGCAGGTGACCTCTTTCTGATTCCAGAGCCAGCTAAGCCCCCACTGGGCAGGGGTTTTCCGGTCGGGATGCTCCAAAAAAATCTGCGCCGCCCGATTGGGCAGCCGGTCTGCCAGTCTGCCGCCCCGGAGAGGCTCCATAATGATGACCGGCAGACCCTTCCCGTGGGCATATTGAAGACCACGGCGACCGGCCTGGCTGTGCTCATCGAGATAGTTGTACTGGATCTGGCAGAAGTCCCAGGGATAGGCATCCACCAGACGGCAGAACATCTCGGAATTGCCATGATAGGAGAAGCCCACCTGACGGATTGCGCCGCTGCGCCGTTTTTCTTCCAGCCAGGACTCGATCCCCAGTGCCTTCAGCCGTGCCCAGGAATCCACATCGGTGAGCATATGCATCAGATAGTAGTCCACATGGTCTGTCCGGAGTCTGCGGAGTTGCTCATGGAAGCTGGTTTCCAGACTCTCCCGGCTCTTAATCAGGTACTGGGGCAGTTTTGTGGCGATATAGACTTTCTCCCGGAGTTGCAGGGTTTCCAGTGCTTCTCCCAGAGCGGCTTCGTTGCCGGGGTAGATATACGCGGTATCAAAATAGTTGATGCCCAGCTCCACCGCCAGGGCAATTAGTTTTTTGACAGTCGCCATATCCACCTTGCCCCTGATTCGGGGAAAGCGCATACAGCCAAAGCCAAGGGCGGAGATTCGGTTGCCATATTTGTCAAGACGGTATTCCATAGTTGCTCCAAAGGGTGAGGGGATTATGTTGAGATTCGCCGGAGATGAACGGGGCGGTTACTGAAGCCCTGGGGCGTTTCCTTGCGAAATCGCTTCTTCAAAGAGGAATTTACTTTGCGGCAGTCTTCCGGCGGAGCCATCTTTTCCGGTAAGCAATCAACTCCGCCAGCAGGCACATGGGCAGGGCGGCAAAGACATCCACCATGGAGTGTTGCTTGATGAAGGCAACGGACAGGCACACCAGAATGACCGCCACCACCATGAAGATTTTCCAGCCCACGGCTACGCCCTTCTCCTTGAGCCAGGCCGAAGCCAGGCCCAAAGAATAGCCCACATGGAGAGAGGGGCAGACATTGGTACTGGTGTCAAAAGAATAGAGGAAGCCAACGATTCGGGTCAGCACATTGTCCCGGAGGAATTCATCGGGGCGCAGGTCCTGCCGGTTGGGGAAGATGATATACACCGCCATCGCCACCACCTGGGTAACAATGATATAGGTCATCAGCTCCCGGAAACTCTGGGTATTGTACAGGGCAAAATACAGCAGTGACCCCGCCACCATAAAATACCAGAACACATAGGGAATCACAAAAACTTCACAGAAGGGAATCAGGTCGTCCAACGCACAGTGTACCGGGTAACACGCCTCCCGGGGAATGAGATTCTCCGTCAGCAGATACATCAGGAAATACCCCACCCAGCCCAAGAGCAACTTCAGGTGGGAGAATTGGGGGTCATTGACTTTGGACAGCCGGAATTGCCGGTAATCAACCACAGGTTTCTTCATGGGGTTTCGCCTCCAGCGGGGTATTTTGGGGATAGTCCTTCCGGGGGATATTCCGGTAAGGTACTACGGTATGAGCGGGGAGGGTATAGGCGATGGCTTCAATTTCGGTCATCAGATACTGACGAATGCGCTCCCGTTCTTCATCCATGGGTGCGTCGGGGTTAAAATAAGTGGGTTTTCCCAAGTGTACCTGCTTCAGCTTAGGGGCAATGTACATGGGGACAAAGGGCAGAGCTTTTCCGGTTTTCTTGTGGTACAGCCGGGCGACATCAATAAACTTGTCCTGAAAATCATAGATGATGTTGCTGCGCTTGCAGTTGTGCTCCGGGAAAATGACGATATCTGCCCCATCCTGCAGGGCACTGATGGTTTTTTTGAAGGTCGCCAGCCCTCTGGCATCCCGGTAGACCGGGAGGGTATCGGCATTGTTGAAGATACAGACCGACAGCGGAGCGATGAGGTACGAGGCAATTTTGAACAGCCAGCGACTGCGCTTTGGCTTAAAGGACCAGAAATCCTGAAAGGCATAGTCGGGAACATCCTTCAGCTTGAACATGGCGCCGGCGGTCCAGATATATTTCCTGCCGGGGAAATAGAACTGGCAGGACAGCGGGCCATTGTTCTGGCTGTGGTTGCCGATGTAGAGCGCCGGTTCGTCAGGCTTGTTCTCCAGCCCCAGAAACTGAATCCGGGGGTATACTGCCCGGACAATGGGCTCAATGATTCGATAGGTGAGGGTGGTTTTCTTCTTTTCCATGGGCTGTGACTCCGTTTCTGGTTTTGGCATGGCGCTGTCCGGGTGACATAATCCATTATAATCCTTTTGGGGGCAGATTGCAACAGGTGTTTTTTGCGCAATGCGGTGGATTTGTGCCGAAGAATGGGAGATAAGTGTTATTTTCGTGCTGTGATTCTGGGGACTGGTGTATAGAACCTTAAATTCAGCCCATTTGCCTGCAGGGTGAGGTTGTTCGTTTATAGATTGTTTACATCTTGAGACTTGCCTTTTGTGTTGTAGAAGAAATCAGGCAAGATATGGTTTATGCGTGGGCAGTCTTCCTCCGACCCGGTTCTTTCCGGTTGTGTACTTGTTCGCCATTCCGGGTCAAATCACCTCTGCGGCGGACCACAGGCAATCTGCCTTGTGTTATGGCACAGGCAGACCAAAGCAGTGCAACAGGCAACAGGCTGCGCTCACGCAAAAAAGCGCAAGGATATATGTCCTGTTCCCCAAAAAAAGAGCCCGGGCAGTACGCCCAGGCTCGAAGGATGTTCAATTGGGGAAGGCGTGTGCCGGTCAGAGACCTGTCGCATTACAGAACCATATCCCGGTAGAGGAAGGTGGCAATCTGTCCCCGGGTGCAGGTGCGGTTGGGCTCAAAGGTGGTGGGCGTCATACCGTTGGTGATTTCATTCTCCACCGCCCAGGCAATGGCCTTACTATAGTACTCCGTGGCGTTCAGATCGGTAAAGCCGTGGTTGTTGGCTTTGGGCTCGGGACTGCCGGCAGCACGCCAGAGGAAGGTCACAATCTGGGCTCTGGTGCAGGCGGCGTTGGGGCTGAAGGTGGTAGCGGTCGTACCGGTGGTGATTCCATTTTCCACTGCCCAGAGGACGGCGTCATAATAGTATTCCCCACGCTTCACGTCGGTGAAGGGGTTCCGGCCACTGGGTGCAGGCTCTCCCATTGCCCGCCAGAGGAAGGTCACAACCTGGGCTCTGGTACAGGCGGAGTTGGGGGCAAATGTGGTCGGCGCGGTGCCGGTGGTAATCTCCCGGGAAGCCGCCCACAGAACGGGGGCATAGAAATAGTCAGCAGGCTTAATGTCTGTGAACGCGCCACGCAGCCGACCAATCTCTCTGGTCTCCTCCAGACCGCAATCTGTGCAGACCCGCTTCTTCATGCCACGCTGGGTGGCAGTGGCTTCCTCCAGAATCTCCCAGGGGCCGTAGGTATGGGGGGTATAGGTCGTCCATTCGGAGCCCTTTGCGCACGACAAATCCAGATCCTCGACACCTGCCCAGGTATTGTTATTGGCGGGATAATACACCTTCACCACGGTGTCACTGAAGGCGAGCCGGATTCCTTCCGGCATATCCCCCAGGAACTCGATGACCTTGGGCGGGTTGGGATATCCATCCTGAGGGCTAAGGAACTGACCCCAGCCGATCGTCTCAAGGCTGGCCGGGAAAACCACTTTCTCCAGCCGGATACATTCCACAAGACTGCGCTCATCGATGGTCGTAACGCCCTCCGGGATTTCCAGAACGGAGATATTGTCGCAACCGGAGAAGGAATAGAGCATGATGGTTCTTACGCTGGAGGGAATTTCAAACTCCACATCCGCACCGCCGGGCGCAGCCAGCAGATTCTTTCCATCCTTGCTCAGCAGTACGCCATTGGTGCTGCGATAATTGGGATTATCCGGGTGAACCGTAATGGCGCGGAGAGATGAGCAACGCATGAATGCGGTGCACCAATCTCCGGGGCCAATGGTGGTTACGCTGGCCGGAATCTCAATCTGCATCAGGCTGCGGCAGCCATAGAAGGCAGATGGGCCGATTTCCTTTACCCCCTCAGGGATAACAAAGCTGGTCAGTTTGTGGCAGTTGTTAAATACATCGGAAGGGATGGTGTCCAAGCCCTCCGGGAAAGTGTATCCACCTTCGTAGGCATGCGGCATACGGTAGGGGCAGCCGTCTGCTTTGGTGTAGATGATACCCCGGGAATCGCTATAGTAATTCTTATTCGCCTTATCCACATCAAAGAAAGTCAGGCTGTTGCAATCATCGAAGGCTTTGCGATTGACGTGGTCCATGGAAGCCGGGATATTGATGCTGACCAGACCGGAATTGCAAAATGCCCAGTCGCCCAGCGAGCTTACCCGATCAGGGAGCTCAATATGCTCCAGTGCGGTGCAATCCATAAAGCTTCTGTATCCAATGCGCGTCAGGGTGGAGGGCAGCGTAATCTCCGTCAGACCACTGCAGTCCTCAAAGGCCCAATCTTCGATAAGGCTTACGCCCTCAGGGATGACCACATGGTCCAGACTGGTGGAGCTATGGAAAGCGCTTGTGCCGATATACGTCACGCTGTCCGGGATGGTGATTTTTTCCATCGCCGTTAAGCCGCTGAAGTTGGCGTGTCCAATGCCGGTAATACCGTCCTGGATGACCACCTCAACAATTTGCTCCGCATAGTCTGCCCAATCAGGCCGTACATACTCGTGGTACATACTGGGCATTCTTCCCTCACCGCTGACGGTCAGGACGCCGGTCTCTTCATCAAAGGTCCAGGTGATGTTCTCACCGAACGATCCCTCTGCTGTCGGTTGCACTCCGGCGCTCTGTGCGTTGGGCAGAGCAAATCCGCAGAGCCCGAGGGTCAGGCAAAGGGTCAAGAGCAGGGATAGCACTCGTTTTTTCATGGGATAATCCTCCTTTAGTCATTTATAGTGCTTTCTACAATAATTATACCAGATAGTTAGGCGTGTGTCAACTGTCTTTTCTCTGATTTTCGCATATTTTTGTTTTTTGCGGTGTCTTCTTCCTTAAGCTACGGTTTACCTGATTGTATTGTGGCAGGCAGAAAAAAGTCTCCGCCGGCGCAATGGTGTTCTTGACAAACGGGAAAAACCTGATAATCTATAGGTAAGCAGATTCTCCGGGATTTTCCCCGGGTACCATCTATTCCCACAAGGAGGAACACAATATGAATTATCTTGGCATCAATCTTGAGGTAAAGCATCTGCCTGAGCTGGACCCCGGATTTATCCCTCTAGGCCGATTCTTTGAAGCGTTCTCTGCCACGGCCAAAGAACCTTTTGGCATTGCGGTGGAGCGCTCCTGCGGACAGGTGGCTGTGCAGGAAACCTGCATCCATGGGACGGAAGAATACTTTGCCGCCGATGTCTACTATATTGACCGCATGGTCAAGACCCTTCTTTGGATGAAGGGCGGCTTCCGGGTCTATCTCCGGGGCAACGAAAAAGTAGCCCAGACCATCCGGGAGCGGTACAGCCTCACCGGTCAGCGGGCTTTTGATGCCGACTTCATGGCCGGTGTCTATGAGCGCCCCTTTGAGGTGCTTCTGGTGGATGAACTGCCTCAGGAGAAGGGGGCGGCGCAGGCCATTGGCCGCCATCTGTCCGGCTGTCGCATTGGTTTTGATGCCGGTGGTTCTGACCGGAAGGTCTCTGCGGTCATTGACGGCGAGAGCGTCTTCAGCGAAGAAGTGGTCTGGTTCCCCAAGACTACCGCCGACCCCCAGTATCACTATGACGGCATTGTCTCTGCTTTGAAAGCCGCCGCCGCCCATATGCCCCGGGTGGATGCGGTGGGTGTCAGCTCTGCCGGTGTGTACATTGATGACCGGGCCATGATCGCCTCCCTTTTCCTCAGTGTTCCCAAGGAAATCTATGACGAAAAGGTCAAGGACATCTATATCCGTGCCATCACCGACACCTTTGGCCACATTCCCTATGCGGTGGCCAATGACGGCGATGTGACCGCTCTGGCCGGTGCCATGAGTCTGGAGGACAACAACGTTCTGGGCATTGCCATGGGCACCAGTGAGGCCGCCGGTTTCGTGGATGCGGACGGCAACATCACCGGTTGGCTCAATGAGCTGGCCTTTGCGCCGGTGGATGCCAGCCCCGAGGCCATGATGGACGAATGGAGCGGCGACATTGGCTGTGGGGTCAAGTATTTCTCTCAGGATGGCATCATCAAGCTGGCTCCCGTTGCGGGAATCGAGCTGGAGGAGAGCCTGTCCCCCGCCGAGAAGCTGAAGGTGGTGCAGGGACTTATGGAGTCCGGCGACAGCCGAGCCGCCCGGGTCTATGAGAGCATTGGCGTATATCTGGCCCACACTCTGGCGTTCTACCACCAGCTTTACGGTTATCGGCACGTTTTGCTGCTGGGTCGGGTCATGTCCGGCAAGGGTGGCGACAAACTGCTGGAGACCTGCAAAGCGGTGCTTCAGGACGAGTATTCAGACCTCTATGGGCGGATTCATCTGGCACTTCCCGATGAGAAGTTCCGCCGGGTGGGTCAGTCTGCGGCGGCGGCCAGCTTGCCGGAGGTTAAGTAAGGTTATTTTGCGCAGAGTATGAATATGGGTTCACCCGGGAGACGGTTGGTCTTCCGGGTGAGGTTTTTGGGGGTGTGACCTTAGGGGAGTGGGGTTGCCCTTATTTTATTGATAAAAATAAGGGTGTTTTGAAGGAGTGAGGGAATCAGTTCAGGCGGTAATAGCAGGTGGATTTGCCTGTCCCCTCCCGCTTCAACTCTCCGGCGGCGACCAACTTACGCAGTGCGCCCTCTACGGTGCTGAGACTCAGTGCAGGGCAGAGGGTTAGAATGTCCTGCTTGGTGAAACGGCCGATTTTCTGTTTGGTGGCATCCCGCACCGTCTCCAAAGCGGGACGTTTGGTTTCCACCAGTGCAAAGCGGTCGCTGAAATCCCGGTATGCCGCCAGAATTGTGCCCAACAGATACTTGATAAACGGTACAGCATTCCCATTACTTTCATGCCAGCCGGTTTGTGCCTGACTGAGGGCATCGTAATAGAGGTCTTTGTTTTTTGCGATCTTTGCTTCCAGGGAGATATATCTGCCCACATAAAAACCGCTCCGATAAAGCAAGAGCGTTGTCAGCAGACGGCTCATTCTGCCGTTGCCGTCATTGAAAGGGTGGATGCAGAGAAAATCGTGAATAAAAACAGGGATGACAATAAGCGGATCAACCTCCATATTCCCGATGACGCGATTATACTCCTCACAGATTCTGTCCAGTGCCTCCGGTGTTTCCCATGGAGCAAGGGGTGTAAACAGGGTCTCTACATGGCCGTCCGGGTAAGTGGCACTGATATAATTCTGGACACTTTTGGTTTTGCCGGCCATGGGGTTGCCAATGTGGCTGTACAAAATCTTGTGGAGTTGCAGGATATCGTTCCGGGTAATGGGGATGGCATCGAAACTCTCGTGAATGATGTTTAGGGCATCCCGGTAGCCTGCAATTTCCTGCTCATCCCGGTTGCGGGGAGCAGTCTTCTCTGCCACCAGTTGCCGGATTCGGGTGCTGGTGGTGACAATGCCCTCGATGGCATTGGAGGATTCGGTACTCTGGATTTTGGCAATTTCTACCAGTTTTTCCAATTCCTCCGGGCGCTGTTTCAGGTAGAGTTCTTCCTTTCCGGCTTCTTTGTAAATGGCGGCAATCAGCGCCAGAATCTCCGAGTCCCATTTCTGCTTTCTCAATTCGGAATAGTTGAATGTTTTCATTGCCCTCACTCCTTTGCACTTGCCCTTAAATTATAGCGGAAAATAAGGGAAAATGCAAGGGGATTGGGACTGGTGCGGGAAAAAGCTACCCGGGAGATCTTGTTGGTCTTCCGGGTGGTGCGTTTATTATGGATTACAGTTTTTGCAGGGGGAATAGCCCATGCTAAGCAGCTCATCTCTGGTTCCAGTGAAGGAACTCCTGTTGCCCTCCTTGATTTGGTCGGCACTGAAACAATCTTGCATATGGAATTTCATTGTGTTGGTGTTCAATACGTAGGTAGTCTCCAGCGGGTCGCTTGCTGCTGGGTGGGCTAACGCAGTTGTGGGTGAGGTTGCCTTCGTTGGTTCTGGAAGCTGTGTTGGGGGATTCTGCGTAGCCAGCAAAAAACACATGATTATAATGGTCAAAACTGCCACAGCAACTCCGACGCAGACCAGTTTGCCTGCAGAGGACGCGTTTTTCTGAGGGGCAACGTTATTGCTCGATTCAGTGTCATTGTTCTGTGCCATAGCCTGTCTCCTTGATGAATGATGCATACGCCAGCCCCAAAACCGGGCGCATAGAACATCATTCTGTATAATAGCCCATTTTATATCCTATAATTCCATTTGTCAAGAAAAATATATCCTTATTTTCCGTGGAATTCGCTGTATACGGATTTATACTATATATCTGTGGAGGTGAGCGGCATGGATTACACCGAATGGTTTTGTCAGCGACTGACGGTACTGCGGATGCAAAAAGGCGTATCTGCCAGAGACATGAGTCTTTCTCTGGGACAAAGCGAAAGCTATATCAACAAGATCGAGAATCGGCGTGCACTGCCCTCATTCACCGGATTTATTTATATCTGCGAGTATTTTGGACTCACTCCGCAGGAGTTTTTTGACGATGGTGTTGTTGCACCTCGGGAAACGAAGGAGCTTTTGCAGGAGATGAAGAAACTGACCCCGGAACAGACCGCACATATTTTGCAGATCGTAAAAGACTTGGCGGGAAACAATACCGGAAGATAAAGGATGGCACTTGGCATTTGAGGCTGTTTTTACGAAGGAATAGCGCTGCAGTGCAGGGTGTTATGCGTATAATTGACTTTGCCCCCACCCTCCGATCACTCCCGGAAGGTGGGGGCATCTTCACTCATCCCATCTTATCTTATCTCATCAACCATCAAAACGACCCAATCTTCTCCCCCGTCAACCCCAACAACAACTCCACAACCACATCCACCGCGGCCTCAAAATCAAACCTCGATGCCATGCAATTGGGCGTATGGATATACCGCACCGGCACACCCGCCACAATTGCCGGGGCACCCAGCAGAGCAGTGTTGATGACGGCTGCATTGTTGCCGCCGCCCTCCCGGACAGAAGCCTGCACCGGAATGCCCTTTTCTGCGGCCAACTCCAGAGCATACCGCTGGAATCGGGGGTTGCAAATGGCAGATACGTCCATAAACCGGAACATGGGGCCTTTCTTCAGGGCGGTCTGAATGGCATAGGGTTCGGTAAAGGTATCGTCAGCAGGACAACCCTCCAACACAATGGCAATGTCAGGCTTCACATGGTTTACCGCCACCTTACAGCCCCGCTCGCCCACTTCTTCCTGCGCGGACAGTACGCCCACCACATCGCAGGGTAGTTCCTTCCCCTCCAGCCGCTTCAGGGCGGTGAGCAGGACGGCGCAACCAATGCGGCAGTCAAAAGCCTTGCCAAAAATCACATCCCGCTCTGCATCATAGGCGAATTTGGTGGCCGGGACTGCAGGCTCGCCAATGCGGATGCGGAAACGCTCCACTGCCTCCTGTGCAGAGGTGGCGCCAATGTCAATGACCATGTCCTTTATCTCCATGGTGGGGTTGGCTTTCTCTGCCGCAGACATGAAGTGGACAGGCTTCGCCGCAATGATCCCGGGGATGTATTCGCCGTCGGCATTGCGCACCAGCACCTTGGTCGACGGCAGAGCACTCTTGTTCCAGGAGCCCAGAGACACAAAGCGCAGTGTCCCGTTGGGCTTGATGGAGTGAATCATCAACCCCACCTCGTCGCTGTGGGCATCGACCATAATCACCGGCCGGTTGCCGGTGTTTTCTTTGCGATAAATATAGAAATTCCGCAGGCAGTCCTCCTCCAGCCGACCCAGACCCTCAGCATAGCGGCGGGCAACATCCACCACCGCATCCTCAAATCCGGATGCACCGGGGGCATCGGAGAGCGCCTGTAACAGTTCCATGGATTCGTTCATGTTTCTTCCTCCCTTGTATAGATGGATACCGATGTGCCTGGATAACAATCAGTATATTAAGAATGTATACGGCATGGCGACTATGTCCGAAGTTTCTTCTCCAAATACCATAGCAAAATACCCACAAACGGCACAAGTCTTCCGTCTTCACCGGATTTTAGTCCGCTGTACATTCTTTGTAGTGCTGCTTTTGTGGCAGTTTTGTCACCAAAAGAACGATAAATTCTCTTTTTCAATTCGTCCAGCGCCATTTTGCGGCTGGCAGGAAGGTAAGCCTGCACACAATTGAGATTCAAAACCACTTGTAAGTCACGATCAATTACAGGGTCATCCGAGAAAATTCGTCCGTTGTCGCTATATCTAATCCGTGCCACCAGCTCCTGACGCTGGGGATTGATGGTTAGGGGCGTGTTTCCCCGGCTTTGATCGCAGGTCAGCCCTTTGCTTCCGGCTTCATTCCCTTTGTTGCCGGGGCATACACCAAGCATATTGTGGTAGTCGATGGTCATGGCTGGATCATAATCATTATCCAGAGGATGCTGGGCCACATAGTGTTCAACCTGCATGGTCCTCAGGTCAAGCCTGCGCATACAGTATGCACACAGATATCCTTGCTCTCTGATGAGTTGCTCCCGAAGCGAATCTTTTACCTCGGCGGTCATATCGTCGTAGTGCTCCAATCCGGTTCGCTTTGCCTGAACCAGCATCTCCGGCTCCTGCCCTTTTTGAATATACAGCAAGCCGAACCCTCCTTAAATCCGCTCCAAAGCCAGCGATACCCTTGCTCCAACCAACTCCGGATCTTCGGCGCCGATGAGATACTCGATTTCATCCAGAGTTCTTGCGGCTTTTTCCAGTTCGCCGGAGTCAATCGCTTGGTAGAAACGGCCAAACAGTGATTGTATCTCCGCTGGGCGGGGACTTGCGTCCATCACTCCTGTCAAAATCGAATTGGCATCCTTGCCGTAGACCTCTGCCGGGACGGTACTGCTCTGCTTTTCTCCAGACAAGATGCGGAGATTATCCTGCCGAACAGAGCTGATTACGGCAGGAGCATGGGTGGAAACAATAAACTGCACCTGCGGAAAAACCGCCTGCAAGTCACCAATGATGCGCTGTTGCCAGCGGGGGTGCAGGTGTAAATCCACTTCGTCAATCAGAATGATGCCAGGGGTCTTCTGCAGGACATCCCCCAGAAGCTGCGGATTCAGAATGGCCATACGGTAGGCAATATCCGCAATCATACCCAGGGTATTTCTGTAGCCATCGCTGAGATTCTTCATGGGCATCCGGCTGTGCTGACCTGTTGCGCTGGTATAGAGAACATCCAGACTATGGGTGTCCAGATTGAACTGGATGTCGACATCATCTGCACCGGTAATTCCGGCAAAACAGCAGGCAATCGCTTGCCGGGCGGCATTTAGCTCAGGACTGATTTTGCCCTGTTGCGCTTGCTGAATAGTCATTTTCTCAAACCATTTCAACATGAGCTTCTCATTGGATTCTGCGGCAAGGCAGTCCGTATAACCGGAGAGACGGTTGAATTGTGCAAGTTGCTCCAGGGCGCGCTTTTCTTTTTTTTGTGCCCACAATCTGCCTGTGCCATAGTAGGAAATCACTGGTAAGATTGCGCTGGTATCCCCTTGACGAATCCGCTTCAGATAATGCTCTGCCACAGAAATAATCGACTTGGCATTAATGGTTGTGGTTCGCCCGGCGGGGCTGTTGAGCGAACGACTCCACGTCAGGCTTTCTCCGTCAATTTCTCCCCTGACCGCAATGACAGCAGGGTACTGATGCTGCAAATCAATCACTGTACCCAGGTGAAAGCTTTTGCAGGTCACATCTTCTCTGGCAATGCCGTTGCTGGGGACGCCGTCTAATCCGGAGAAGAATGTGCCGGCGGCAATAGCCAGCGCATCCAATATGGCACTTTTTCCGCTACCATTGTTTCCAACAAAAACCGTCAGCTTTGGATGCAAACGCACTGCGAATTCTTCAAACCCTCGGAAGTTCCTGAGTGCAATCTCGTCAATCCTCATCACTATCAACCTTTCCAAATTTCACAGCCGAATGGATATCGATGTTCCTATTATACCCTTAAACGGATGCAAAGGCAAGTCTCCATTGGCAAAAAACGGTTATTTTTCCCCCGGGGTTGCAGCAGACCAGCAAACACGCCTATTGCGGTTCTGCGCCAAGTCAAACGGTCTTCGTCAGGCACATAGTCTGATGTTCTGTCTGCTGTGTTTTGTGCCCGGTGTTTTTTGTGGCTGTGTCCTCCGTTTTGCCCAATTTGGAGTCAGGGTATCACCGCAGAGCTGATTTTCTGTGATGTTTGCGGCACTGTCATTGTCACTTTCCCCACTTTTTATCCCAATATCACAGAAAGCAGTTGCAAAATCCCCGGACTTTGGCTATAATGATAGGCAGGATATTGTGCTTTCCCCTGGAGGTGAGGGATTTGGGGATTATTGTTTCGGTATTGTCCGGTAAGGGCGGCACCGGTAAGACTTCCGTCTGTGCCGGTCTGGCTACCGCTCTGGCAAGGCACGGGCAGAAGGTGCTGTGCGTGGATCTGGATGTGGGTCTGCGGAATCTGGACATTGCCCTGGGGATGTCCGGCGAGCCGGTGCTGTCCTTTGCCGATGTGAGCGAAGGGGAGGCCCGGCTGGAAGATGCCGCCACCCACCCCAGAATCCCGGGATTGCAACTGCTGACCGCCCCCATTGGCCGTCAGCCGGAGGAGCTGAATGCACCCGCCTTCCGGAAGATGCTTCTCCGCGCCCGGCGACATTTTGACTATGTCCTGCTGGATGCCCCCGCCGGTGTGGGGACAGGTTTCCGTCTGGCGGCGGAGAATGCCAGCATTCAGCTTCTGGTCACCGGACCGGACCCCGGGGCTCTGCGCGATGGCGCCCGAACCGGAGAAATTCTGGAGCTTATGGGGAAAGAAGATGTGCGCCTGGTGGTGAACCGGGTAAATCCCAAACTTTATGCCTCCATGAGGCTGACTGTGGATGATGTAATGGATTGTGTGGGCTACCGGCTGTTGGGGCTCGTTCCGGAGGATCATCATGTGACTCTGGCCGCCGCCGGAGACAAGGCACTTTTGGAGTATACCCACAGGGGTGCCGCCGCCGCCATAGAGCGGATTGCCCTTCGCTTGTCGGGGCACAGCGTACCCATGCAAAAGTTGAAGTAATTCAGAGAATGGAGTGATCCTATCCATGAATATTGCGTTTTTGGCCCACGACAAGAAGAAAGAACTGATGGTACAGTTTTGCACCGCTTATAAAAGTGTACTGTCCAGACACAATCTCTTTGCCACTGCCACCACCGGTAAATTGATTCAGGATGCCACCGGTCTGCCCATGACTCTGCTTTTGTCCCACCGGCAGGGCGGTCATCAGCAGGTCAATGCCCGCATCGCCTATAACGAGATCGATTTGGTGGTGCTGTTTACCAATCCCGATTCTCTGGAGTCCTGTGATGGGCAGTTGATTTTGGAGACCATCCGCTTCTGTGACCGCAATAATGTACCCATTGCCACCAATCTGGCCAGTGCGGAGATGCTGGTGCTGGGCTTACAGCGGGGCGATTTGGACTGGCGGGAAGTGGCCAGAGGCAGAAACAATGTGCGCTGATTCAGGAGAAATATACGTCTCTATGCCCCGCAGGGGTTGTTGTGCGCAAAACAACGATTTTTGTGATACGGTATGAACCGCAGACATGGGGCAGGTTATGGTCGGAGACGGGATCCCTCTTGCCGGATGCGGCTGAATGATCCTGTCCCGGGTCTATTCTGTGGTTAAGCGGCAAGTTTACCAATATTGGAAAGGATGTTTTCAACATGGAACGGATTAAACCCCGGACACTGTCCGGTTTTATGGAATTGCTCCCCGCTCCCCAGATGCAGATGGAGCGGATGATGGAGACTTTGCGGAAAACCTATAGCCTTTATGGGTTCTCCCCGCTGGATACCCCGGTGATTGAGTCTGCCGATGTGCTTCTGGCCAAGGGTGGCGGCGAGACGGAGAAGCAGATTTACCGCTTCACCAAGGGCGATGCGGATTTGGCGATGCGCTTCGACCTGACTGTGCCTCTGGCCAAATATGTGGCGCTCCATGCCGGTGAGTTGCAATTCCCCTTCCGGCGGTATCAGATTGGCAAGGTCTACCGTGGAGAAAGAGCCCAGAGAGGTCGCTTCCGGGAGTTCTATCAGGCGGATATTGATATCATTGGTGATGGCAAACTGGATATCCTCAACGAAGCAGAGATTCCCTCCATCATCTATCGCACCTTCCGGGCCTTCGGTCTGACCCGATTCCAGATTCGGGTCAACAACCGGAAGATTCTCAGTGGCTTCTATGCCATGGAGGGCCTGAGCGAAAAGTCCGGCGACATCATGCGCACCGTGGACAAGCTGGATAAGATCGGTCCGGAGAAGGTGGGCGTGATTCTCATGGAGGATTGCGGGCTGACCGAACAGCAGAAAGATGAGATTCTCCGCTTCATCGCCATTTCCGGCAGTAACGGAGAAGTGCTCACCGCTTTGGAAGGTTACCGGGGCAGAAATGACCTCTTTGATCAGGGTCTGGAGGAATTAAAGGCGGTCACCGGGTATCTGACCCAGTTTGGTGTGCCGGAGGAGAATTTTGCCGTTGACCTGACCATTGCCCGTGGTTTGGACTACTACACTGGTACTGTTTACGAGACCACGCTTCTGGATCATCCGGAGATTGGCTCGGTCTGTTCCGGCGGCCGGTATGACAATCTGGCCGGATACTATACCGAGCGTCAGCTTCCCGGCGTGGGCATTTCCATTGGTCTGACCCGGCTGTTCTATGTGCTGGGTGAGCAGAAACTGCTGAATGATGGGCTTCCCACCGCTCCCGCTGATGCGCTGGTTCTGCCCATGACTGCCGACCCCGGTCCCGCCATTGCGCTGGCGACCTCCCTCCGGGAAGCAGGTATCCGCACCCAGGTCTATATGGAGCAGAAGAAGTTCAAGCAGAAGATGGCTTATGCCGACAAGCTGGGCATTCCCTATGCCGTTTTGCTGGGCGAGGATGAGATTGCCGCCGGAAAGTGTTCCGTCAAGGATTTGTCCACCGGTGAACAGGTGACCGTGACGGCGCAGGAGGCCGCGGAGATGATTTCTGCCGGGATGCAGAAACGCAATGCGGGGGCTTTGATTTTGGAGTAAACCCGATAAGATAAATGATTAACCCCCGGAACCTGAGGGATGGTTCCGGGGGATTCGTCCGTTTACAAGCCAGAAGAAATGGGGATACAGCAATTCCGCAACCCAATCCGATAGATTTCACATTTTCAACCCGAGAGATTTCATTCCCAATACCGCCAAAATCAAAAGCCCTGCATCACCAGTACCGGTCATGCAGGGCAGTATTATGGCATAATGATTTTGGGTCTGCGCGGGAAGTCCATGGGTCGCTGTTGGGCTGATTCAGCCCTCCTCCGCCTCCATCTCCACCGCCATAAACCCGGGGAACTTCAACCCCGCCGCCAAAGCGCAAGCCTGGGCATAGGGGTCAGCGCACTGGTTGTGGAGCTTGTAGCCCAGTGCCTTGGGCCAATCTCTGGGGGACAGGCTCATGGCTTCATTCTTGGGATAGCCATTTTTGTCCAGCCGGAAGCCTTTGGTATCGGCGACCATGGCAATATACCAGGTGCTTGCCCCCTCGTCTTCGTCTTCGTCGATGGATTCCAGGGTATAGACCAGCCGGTTGGGGTTTTCTTCGGTGGTGTCTGCCTTGACTTCGCCCAAAAATGCCAGCAGAGCCACCGACAGCCGGGCTCTCAACTCATATTCCGGCACACCCGCATTTTCTTCGGACAGCTTCAGCGAGGAAACATATTCCCCGGCATAATGCTCGGCCATGGTATTGGGGTCTAAAGATAAGAAGAATTCTTTCAGGGTCATGGGAAATACCTCCTGTATGTTGTCATCATCCGGCAGTTTTTCTGCCATATGGAGTAAAAACCCCGGCCGTGCCATTGCAAAGCCGGGGTGATGATTATGGTCAGTCCTCTACCCGGCGGATTTTGGCGCCCAGAGCGGTGAGCTTGCCCACCAGATTCTCATAGCCACGCTCAATGTAGTGGATATTGTCCACGAAGGTCTGCCCCTCGGCGGCCAATCCGGCAATGACCAGCGCCGCGCCCGCCCGCAGGTCATGGGCGGCGACCGATGCGCCATAGAGCTTCTCCACACCGGTGATGGTGGCGGTCTTACCGTTTACCTGAATGTTGGCACCCATGGCGGTAAATTCGTCGCAGTAAGCAAAGAACCGGGTCTCATAAATGCTCTCGGTAATGCGGCTTACGCCCTCAGCCAGCGTCATACACACGCCAATCTGCCCCTGCATATCCGTGGGAAATCCGGGATAGGGCAAAGTCTTGACCGTAGCCCGGCGCAGTCTTCCGGTACGCTGAACCCGGATGGCATCTTCATACTCGGTGACGGTGGCACCCATCTCCCGCAACTTGGCGGTGATGCACTCCATGTGCTTGGGGATCACATTGTTGACCATCACGTTGCCACCGACAGCGGCAACCGCGGCCATATAAGTACCGGCCTCAATCTGGTCGGGGATGATGGAATAGAATCCACCCCGCAGGGACTTAACGCCCTTAATGCGAATCACATCCGTACCTGCGCCGGAGATACGGGCACCCATGGTATTGAGGAAATTGGCCAGATCCACGATATGGGGCTCTTTGGCGGCATTCTCAATGATGGTCTGCCCAGGGACCAGGACGGCGGCAATGATGATATTGATGGTTGCACCCACGGAAACCACATCCAGATTCACCCGGTTGCCCCTGAGCCCATCGGGACCGGGGCGGGCATCCACCATGCCGTCTTCTTCCAGCACCGTTGCGCCCAGAGCGGTAAAGCCCTTGACGTGCTGGTCGATGGGGCGGGGGGCGAAGTTACAGCCGCCGGGCATAGCCACCTTAGCCTTCCCATAGCGACCCAACTGGGCGCCGATCAGATAGTAGCTGGCCCGAATTTTCCGCACCAAATCGGCATCGGGCTCCGTATAGGGGACATCGGTGCAGTCGATTTCCACAATACCGCCGGCCTCTCTGCGGATTCTTGCGCCCATTTGGGTCAGAATGTTCAGCAGATTATGGACATCGGAAATATCGGGGACATTCTCAATGCGGCAAACGCCATTGACCAGCAGGGCGGCAGGGATGATGGCAACGGCGGCATTCTTCGCGCCGCTGATGGTGACACTGCCCTCAAGGGGTGTGCCGCCATGAATTTCATATCTAGGCATGGAATTTCCTCCCATGTGAATGGTTTGTCGTATCGCACGGCATAAATCGCCATTAGACCACGTATAACTATACCATGACCGGGAGGAAAAGTAAAGGTGGAACATTCGTTCGGGAAGCAGAGTGTGCGGACTGGCTTCGGTTTCCCGGGCGCGCCGTTGTTCTTGCCGGTATTTTCTGCCGGATTCGGCAAAGGCTCTGGCGCAGAAAAGAAGAATGACCGCAACGATTACCATCAGAAGACAATAATCATCCCAATCATTCAGCTTGTCCTGTTTTGCAAACGGAACAAGTGAGGGCGATCCCACTTGTTATCAACAAACTGACAAGAGACTCGCTCCGTCCCAACCTCTACCAAAGGAAAACGGAGCAAGTCTCTAATCCTTAGGGGAGGGTAACCGTTCGTCGGTATCCCTCTGGTTTTATTCTATCACGCCCGGTCCGGATTTGCAAAAGAAACCTGCCGGAATCCATAAAAATCTCCTCCGATGCAGACCGGAGGAGATTTCTTGTTTACAGTTCAGGGCCCGTATAGTTGTTGTTGACAGGCTCAGCAGTGGGAACGGGATTCTCTGCGGCGGCTTTTCTGGCCTTGTTTGCCTTCAGGGCGAAGTAAGCGCCCACAGCAACCAGCAACATCACAGCAGCGTGACCAAGGGCCAGCTTGATGTCAGAGAAGCCATAGCTGGAGAAGAAGTAGATGCAGTCCACGGCATAGAGGACGGTGGCAATGATGGGCCATGCGGGATGCTTCTTCCAGAAGATGGCGGTCAGGATGCCCACCACCATATAGACGGCGGCGATGGCATAAAGCACGGTGGTAACGGCGGAGGAACCAAACTCACCGGTCAGCAACTTAGCACCCATGAAGAAATCCAGCGGGATATAAGAGGACAGGAGATAGACGCTGACTTCCTCAAGGTTACTGCTGGTCAAGAGCGAGACAACATTGATGACGGACAGGAACAGGGAGAGAATCCAGAAAATCCGGCCAGTTCTGCTCTGTGCCTCAAAATATTCCAGTGTCCCTTTGGCGGGACCTGTGCCACGGTTTCTTGCGAATGCCATAAAAATATAGCTCCTTTCATTTTCTCTTGCCATATCATAACATATGAGTCGGCAAATTGCAAGAGATATTTCCGGTTTTGTCAAATATAGCCAATCATTCTTTCTTTAACGACAGCAGGTCCAATCCACAGACGGAACGGACAACACACATGAAAAAACACCCATAAGCCCTCCAATCCAACCACCGGTTGGATATCCAACCCCATAATCAACCAACACTCCATTGTAAAAACCCCGCTCAACTGTTATGATATACCCATCAAGAAACCGCAAAGGAGATAAAAACCATGAGTCTGGGCAATCAGATCGCAAGATTCCGCAAGGAGAAATCCATGACCCAGGAGGCACTGGCCAATGCCCTGGGTGTCACCAATCAGGCCGTATCCAAATGGGAGCTGGACCAGTCCTGCCCCGACATTCAACTCCTGCCCAAGCTGGCTGATCTGTTCGGCATTTCTCTGGACAGACTGTTTGAGCGGCAGGAAAAAGCCCCGGCACAGCCGCAGGTCATCCGGGTGGCCGATCTGCCATGGGAAGACGACGGCAACCTGCGGGCGGTGTTTTATATCGGACACACCCTGCGCAAGCACTGGCGTTTTCCCGGCGGTCCCGGTCCTAAGCAGGTGGAGTTCGTCTACGATGGCCCTGCCCTGAATGTGCACAGCGACTTCTCCGTCACCTGCAAGCGGGACGTGGAGGGGTATGTCAACGCCGGGGACAGCGTCAACTGTGGCAATGTGGGCGGCTATGTCAATGCCGGAGACGGGGTCAACTGCGGCAACGTGGTGGGCACGGTCAACGCCGGAGACGGAGTCAACTGTGGTAACATCGGCGGCAATGCCCGGGCCGGTGATTCCATCCACTGCGGCGACATCGCAGGCGATGCCACTGCCGGAGACCGGGTAATCTGCAATGGCGTTGCCGGTCGCATCAGGAACGGATGAACCGGTGCAAACGTCAAATTTCCAGTAGATTGCGCAGCGTACCAACAACTGAGACAATGCACGAAAACCGCCAAGCTGCCCGGCATCAGTGCCAAGGGCAGCTTGGAAGCGGAGGTAAACTGATGAACAAAATCATGATACTGGGAACTTTCCATATGCAGGCCCAAAATGATGTAAAAAACTTTCAACAATCGGATAGAATTGCGGAGCATGAAAGCGAGATACGCAAAATCGTAGAGGCACTTGCCAAGTTCGATCCGACAAAGATTGCGGTCGAGTGCGGAAAACGTCACCAAAATGCATTGGACGAAAGGTACGAACGCTATCTCTCGTTCGGATCGGATTCGCCAAACGAAATCACACAAATCGCGTTCCGCCTGGCTAAGTTGCTGGGCCTCAAACGAGTAAATGCCATTGACTGGATGGATCGAGGCGCGGCAGAACGGGGTTGTGGGGATGTGCTTGAATATCTTTATGCGAATCAGCCAGAACTGTCCCGGGAAATAGACGCTTTGGAAATGCCTGCAGTGGATTTGGACAAAGAGACGCTTTATGATGCCATTCTTCGCCTTAATTCCGAGAAAAGCGTAAGAGATACATTGGCCTATTATATGAACTACGCAAGAATCGGCAGTGCGGAATACTATGGCAATGGCTGGCTGATTTGGTGGTACCAAAGGAACTTAAACATCTTCACAAATGTGTCCGCATTATCCGAGGGAGTCAATGACGAAAGAATTTTGCTTGTCATCGGTGCCGCGCACAAAGGAATTTTGGAGCAATTTTTCCGAAACAGTTTAGCGTTTGATGTAATCGATGTATCTTCGTTCTTGTGCTGACCCGGCAGCAACAAACAGCCGGAGCAGGCGCAACCGCTATTGGACCGATACACGGAACCGGCCGCCGCACAGCAAACGCTACCGCAAAAAAAGTGCAAACAGAATGCCCGGAGCGGAAGAAATCCCTTCTGCTCCGGGCGTTTTGCACTTTACTTGGCGTATTCCACTGCCTTGGTTTCTCGGATGACATTGACCTTAATCTGGCCGGGGTATTCCAGCTCAGCTTCCAGCTTCCGGGCAATATCCCGGGCAAGAATGATCATGTTGTCCTCAGTGACTTCCTCAGGCTTGACCATGATGCGAACCTCACGACCGGCCTGAATGGCGAATGCCTTCTCAACGCCGGGATAAGAACCGGTCAGCTCCTCCAGCTTCTGCAGGCGGCGGATGTAGTTCTCCACATTCTCTCTCCGGGCGCCGGGGCGGGCGGCGGAGATGGCATCAGCGGCCTGCACCAGACAGGCGATGACGGTCTTGGGCTCTACATCGCCATGGTGTGCCTCAATGGCATTGACCACCACGGCATTTTCCTTATATTTCCGGGCCAGTTCCACGCCCAACTGGACATGGCTACCCTCCATCTCGTGGTCAACAGCTTTGCCCAGGTCATGCAGGAGACCTGCCCGCTTGGCCAGAGCCACATCCAGACCCAACTCTGCGGCCATCAGACCGGCGATATGGGCAACCTCGATGGAGTGGTTCAGCACATTCTGACCATAGGAGGTGCGGTACTTCTGGCGGCCGAGAATCTTAATCAGCTCAGGATGGAGATTATGGACACCGGTCTCATAGCAGGCGCGTTCGCCTTCTTCTTTAATGGTGCGGTCCACATCCCGGCGAGCCTTCTCCACGGTATCTTCGATACGGGTGGGATGGATACGGCCGTCTGCAATAAGTTTTTCCAGAGCAAGACGGGCAATTTCCCGGCGGACGGGGTCAAAGGAGGAGACGGTAATGGCTTCGGGGGTATCATCAATGATGAGGTCTACGCCGGTGATGGTCTCCAGAGTACGGATGTTGCGGCCTTCACGACCGATGATTCGGCCCTTCATCTCGTCATTGGGCAGGGGCACAACAGATACGGTGGCCTCCGCGGCATGGTCTGCGGCACAGCGCTGGATGGCGGTGGCGATGATTTCCCGGGCGGTCTGCTCCGCCTCTTCTTTCATCTGCGCCTCAATCTCCTTGATCTTCATGGCGGTCTCGTGACGGACCTGAGACTCTACGCTCTGCAGCAGGTACTTCTTAGCCTCGTCCTGAGACAGACCGGAAATCTTCTCCAGAACTTCCAGCTGGCTGCGCTTCAGCAGCTCAACTTCGGCTTCTTTTGCGGTGACGGCGGCCTGACGCTTAGCCAGTTCTTCTTCCTTGCGCTCATAGGCTTCCATCTTCTTATCCAGGGATTCTTCTTTTTGTTGCAGACGGCGCTCTTGTTTGGTGAGCTCGCTGCGGCGCTCTTTGACTTCTTTGTCGTGTTCCGTGCGGGATTTATGGATTTCGTCTCGGGCTTCGAGCAACATTTCTTTCTTCTTGCTTTCGCCACTGCGGATAGCTTCATTGATAATCTTAGTGGCCTCGTCTTCGGCACTGCTGATTTCCCGCTCGGCAACACGCTTGCGATAGCCAATGCCGACAAAGAAGAAAATCAGGGCACCCAGAAGAAAGCCGCCAATCATGACAATAATCTGCCAAGTTTCCATAATTCTGCAACACACCTCCTTGATTGAGATTTGTGCTCAGGAGGCTGCCTTGCGCAGACAGACTGCCCCTATGACGGAGGGCATTCAATTTTCAGAAAGATAAGTGGTAATCACCACGAAAAGTTCTAAAAAACCGGCAAAAACCGGGAAAATCCACATGCGTACAGGACATACCTACCAATTTTGCACAGAAAAAGTAAGACCGGGTGGGATACTCATCGGTCAGGGATTCCATCCGGATACCAATCCAACGTCTATTTTATACGGTGTAGCGGAGAATGTCAAGACAAATTGCACGAAAACCGGAAAAATTTCCGCCAGTTTTAGACACAATGCCATAAACATACCATCAGAAATACAAGTCAGCCGCCAGATTCCCATGGGTATACCAGCAGACCACCTTGCGCATGAAGCCCTCAGTGACTCCAAAATGCTCTGCCAGCATCCACAGATCCGTGCAGCCAAGGGCCACGGCATCGTCCAGCTCTCCGGGGGAAATCAGCGTCTCAATGGCCCAGCGGTCAGCCCGGTTTTCCTGCTTCTGCCGCAAATCCCGGGCGGCGTAACGGTTATAGAAGCTACCGGTCACGCAATGCCCCAGCTCATGGGCCAGATGGACCTTCTTATCCCGCTCGGAGGAAACCACTGCCTCATCCAGTCCCACCACACAGCCCCTGCCCGGCAAATCCAGAGAAACCGAGCCGGTTTGCGGCAGAGGAAAGGGGAGAATGGGAATCCTGGACGATTCAGCCAAACGATAAAGCCCCAGTGTATCTACCATAGGCTATCCCTTCTTTTCCTGCTCCCGTTGCATGACGAAGGCAGCAAACCGCTTCACCTCGTCAAACATCTCGTCAGTGATTTCTCCTTCACCGCCGAACAGAGCAAATTTCAGGTCATCATCGGAAACCTGTTTGCCGGGTGCGGCGCTCTCTGTTCCCAAAAGGAAGCCCACGGATACCCCAAAGTAATCCGCCAGTTTTGCGGCTGTAGCTCCATTGGGCACAGCGCCGGATTTCCATTTGGCAACGGCAGAGCGGTTCAGCCCCACATCGGTGCAAACCTTGTAGGCACTGAGTCCGGCTTTTTGGCACAGTCCGGTAAAGACCTCATAAAACATAGTTTCGCCCCCTGTTGGTACGGTATGGCGGTTAAGGTGACTAAAGTATACGTTTTACCCCTTGACAGGCTACCAAAGTATGCGTATAATAGCCGCAGAGGTTACTCAAGTAATCTCTCCCCGCCTCTTATGGGTATATTTTAGCATGAGTGATTACCAAAGTCAACAACTATTTATATCGGGGGCGAAAAAAGTATACCACAGGGACTGTGCAAAAAATTGCACCATCTCAGGACAGGACAGAAAGGAGCGGATTTTTATGGCAACCAGTTGGGACGCCGTCAATGTGCAGTGCCCTTTTTACCGGCAAAATGACGGTCTGCATATCTTGTGTGAGGGGATTTTCCCGGACAGCGGCATCACCACCACCTTCACCAGCCGGAAGAAACGGGCGGCGCTGATGGAAAGCTACTGCATGAGCTGTTATACCCAGTGCGGACTCTACCGGCAGATTGAGCGAAAATATGAGGGGTGATGACATGGCGGCACAAAACAACACCCCCAAACCGGGATTACCCGCCCAAAACCGGGAGAATATGCCGGAAACTGCCCGCCTGACGCCCGATGACGCGCCGGTGATTCTGGGTGCAGACCCGGAGAAAAGCGCATACACCCTCTGGGCGGAAAAGCGGAATCTGCTTCCTCCAGAAAAAACCGGGGTATCCTGTTCCCTTGACCGGGGGCTGGAAGACTGGATTGTCCGGCGATTCCGGGAGATAACCGGCTTCAAAACCCGGCGCGTCTGGCATTGGGGCGAAAACCGGGCATACCCCCAGCTATGCGCCCATCCGGCGCATTTGGTGGTACAGCAGGGCGCAGGGCTGACCTGCCGGGTAGTACCGACAGAGGCGATGCTCTCCGGGCAGACAAAAGCCCTTCTCCGGCGGCACAGATACCACTGTTTCCACCAAATGCTGGTCACCGGGCGGGAGAATTGGTATCTGGCGCTTCTGATTCCGGGGAAAGACATCCAAATCCACCCGCTGACCCCGACCCGGGAGGAGCTTTTGTCTTTGGCGCAGGCGGAATTGCAGTTTTGGCAGAGGGTCAAAGACAATCAACCGCCCATGCCTGACGGCTCGGATTCCACCCTGCGGACACTGCAGCGGCTGTATCCGGCGGCGGAGGGAAAATCCGTAGACCTGAGCCCGGTCAGCCTGCAACTCCACGACTATATCCGATGCCGACTGCAGGAAAAGGAATTGGCCGAAGCCGCCCGCCGAAAAGCGGGCATCATCAAGGCCTATTTGGCCAATGCCGGGAGCGGTCAACTGGGCAGTATCCGGGTGCATTGGTTGCCGGAAGACGGTGCTCTGCCCGACGGGGGAATCCCGAATCGTGACCACCCGGCAATGGCCGCCGGTGCGGAACACCCCCGGATTTTCCGGGTATTTTCCCCGGAATATGGCATTTTGGAAGAAACCTGAGCCCCGGCAACCGGGATGAACAGAAAGGAAGCGACGACGATGACGAACGAAAGATACACCCACGAGACCAATCTCTCCCCCTGCGAGGGTTGCGAAAGGCCCTGCAACTATATTCAGTGCCGGGATTACCGGCTGTGGCTGAATCGATGCTGGAATCGCTACCGCCACTGGCAGGATAGGAAAATGCCCCAACCCCGCCGGGAGAATGTATGGCGGTATCCCTCTCCGGCCATGGTGCAGCGGTATCTGGACAACAGCCCCTGCACCGGTTGCCCCATCCGTCCATACTGTCCCGATGACCGGAGCTGTGAGACATACGACCAGTGGCAGAGCCTGCGTTGGGAGAGACTGCGGCGCAGGCTTGGTGTCAATTGATTGACCCCGGCGAAGCCGGCACTTCCTAGGTTCGGGGCGGTTGATGCCGACCAACAACAGCGGCACAACCGTTTAAGTCCACCGCACTGGTTTTTGGCGTGGCTTTGCCGGGAAAGCCATCCTTTGGAGAAAATAGCGGTTTCCCATTTACAAGACTCTCCGGTCATGGTATAATAACCAAAAAGAGGACAATTCCCCGCCAACATCCGGCGGGTGTGCCTCAGAATGTACAGGTGAACGGACAATGACAACCACGATTCCCAAAATAACGCCCCGGGTGCTGAGCAAGCGTGCGCGGCGTTATATGATGGTAAAGGATATTCTGGACCGGCTGTTGGCCTTGATTTTGTTGCTGCTGTTGTGGTGGCTGTTGGCGATTGTGGCTTTGGTGGTCATTCTTGACGATGGCAGACCGGCTATCTTCACCCAGGAGCGGGTGGGACAGCATGGCAAGACCTTCCGCATCTATAAATTCCGCACCATGAAGCGGTCAGCACCCAAGAGCCAACCCACCCACCTGCTGGGAGACCCCCGGCAATACCTGACCCGAAGCGGCGCGTTCCTCCGGCGGAGCTCGCTGGACGAATTGCCTCAGCTTGTGAATATTCTTTTAGGGCAGATGTCCTTTGTCGGTCCCCGCCCCGTTGTCCCCAATCAGGGTGACCTGCTGGCTCTGCGGCATGAGAACATGGCTGAGCAAGTGCGCCCCGGACTCACCGGATGGGCACAAATCAACGGCCGGGACGAGGTCACTGAGGAAGAAAAGGCCTGGCTGGACGGAGAATATGTGGCCCACATGGGATTTTGGATGGATATCCGCTGTTTCTTCGGCACAGTCCTCCCGGTGCTCCGGCAACAGGGCGTGGCCGAAGGAAAGCGCAAGGAGAAGCAGGCATCCGGCAGGCACAATCCCACCAAACATCCTTGACCCTTAGCATAACTTGGTATAACCGAGCCGAATGGGTGCCGCCGACAGACTGCCTGTCCCCATAACCGTTACAGGAAGTAACCGCACCGGTGGTGTCCGGGTGGTTGCTTCCTGTTTCTTCTTTGTTCATGGGGGGGTTGGCTTCAACTGCCCGGACACCGGGTTTTCGCCCATGGTTATGCCATTTCCGACACAATATGTCGAAAAATAATCAGGTTGTCCCGATTGCATTTTTGGGCCTTAGGTATTATAATAGAGGGCAGGAGGAGCGACGAAACGTTCCCATTTCCCTGCACCGGTCAGACGATTCCAGGCCCTCCCATCCGGGAGGGTTTTTCTGTTGGGCGAAAAAAATTCTGCCGGCCCGGTGCGGTATACTGGCCCCACGGCCTTTGGCCGAATAATATCATCAGAAAGGAAGAATCATCCCATGCAAACTTATACCGAAGAATTATTAGCCGCTTATGCAGACGTAGAAGGCGAAGAAGAAAAGGTCCGATATAAAGACAGTACCTATGACATCATTTCCAAGGTCGCTTACTTAATCGGTGTCCCCACCAGAATCTTTGAAAATGAGCATGAGCCGCCAAAAATGGAAGTCCTGGAGCGGCTGGACAAAGACAAGAATTGCCGCATCATCCGTCACCTGTGCATTGTCCGCACCGCCATTGAGCGGGGGTTCAAGCACATTTCGGAGAAGATGAAGTATCAGTATCTCAGCATTCTCTCCATGCCGGAGCATATTCCCCAGGAGTCTTTGCGGCAACTGGCTATGGACGGCGTGGAATTCTACAAGAAGTCCAGCACCAAGCTGAACCATCACATTATCGAAATTAACCGCATTATCTCCGACCGCATCAACAACTGCAAGCACGTTTTCCCCATCTGGATCAACTGGGACTATATCCGGGAAATGTTCATCATGCCCAATGGTCTGACGGAGATCGGCACAAAATATGCCGCCAATACCTACTTTGAGAATCTGGATCTCTATCCCTATCAGGTCTATATCAACTGGGTCCCTCAGCCCAATGGCAATATCCTCTATAACGACAAGAAGTTTGTCACTCTGCTCTACCAGTGGCACAACGACTACTTCACCGATTACAGCCGGGTCTCCGATGCCGGCGACTTCGTCAAGAGCAACATTTATGACTTCGTGGACGAGGCCGAGCGGGTGGTCATGGCGGTGGACTGCGAAAACTCCGACCCCTATCGGCTCTGCGCCACCCTGAAGGGCTTAGACCCGGACATTCTGCGGAAAATCCGGAAAATCATGCTCTTTGACGACGTGAATACGGTCAATGCCTGGCGAATTCTGGATGGTTATACCAATATCCCCGTGGAGCACATCATGACCGAGCGGGTCAAGCAGAACAAGTCTCTGGTGGACATCAAGCTGACTGCCCAGACCTGTCTGGAGCATTACCGGAACAATGTGGACTCCTTCATTATCGTCTCCAGTGATTCCGACTATTGGGGGCTGATTTCCTCCATGCCCGATGCCCGGTTCCTGGTGATGATCGAGCGGGAGAAGTGCGGCCCGGACATGAAGGCGGCCATGGCCAACAGCGGCATTTTCTATTGTTACATCGACGACTTCTACTCCGGCAACAGCGAAGACATCAAGCAAAACGCCCTGTTCACGGAGCTGTACCGCTATCTGGACAATGCCCTCCACCTGAATGTCAATGAGATGCTGGAGTCGGCCATGAAAGCCACCCGCATCACCATGAACCCCGCAGAGCGGCAGCGGTTCTATGACAAGCATATCCGGCAGATGCAACTGGTCATTGATGAGGAGGGCAATGTGTCTATTGAGCTTAAGCGGAAATGAGCGCCGATGCAGGCTGTCTCCGCACATCCGCAGGGAACTGCCTTGGCTGTTCCATGTTGCGCAATTGGGGGCTTGTGATAAATACACACCCCCGTCCCCTGTAGCGCGCGGCATCCCTGACGCGCTTGGTGGGCTTTTGCGGATTCGCCGGAAGACTTTCGCTTGCTGGCAGGTTCTACTGCCGGTGCGACGGGGACGTCCACCCTGCAGGGGGTTCGCCGGAGGGTGGGTAGTTGCGGGGGGATAGGGACGTCGAGAGCAACCTCTCCGCAATATCACTTCCCGAAAGGAATCATCACTGCAAAGCAACATCACTGCCGAAGGCATCATCACAGCCGAAGGCGCATAACTGGCTAAGCCCTGTGTTCCCCACGAAGTTATTTCCCCACAGAAAGAAGGCATCCCATGAGACGTGCCATCCGTGCCATCGCCTTTCTCTTTTTCCTCGCCGTCTTCGGCGTGTCGCTGTGGAAGGTCATCGACATTCAGCGCGCCTATGAGACCGGCGAAAATACCTACTCCGACCTGCAGCAGTTTGTCCAGATTCCGGAGACACTGCCGGATTCCCCGGACACTTCGCCCAGCCCCATGAACCCCCTCCACGACAGACCGGAATTCTTCTATGACGACGATACCCCATGGCCCAATGTGGATTTTGATGCCCTCCGGGAAATCAATCCGGACATTGTGGGCTGGATTTACATCGAAGGGACAGACGTGAATTACCCGGTGGTGCAGGGCGAGGACAACAAATACTACCTGAATCATCTGGTGGACGGCAAGTGGAACAGCTCCGGCTCTATCTTTCTGGATGCGGAATGTACCGATGTCTTCACCGACTGGCACAGCATCATTTATGGTCACCATATGCTCAATGATTCCATGTTCTCCGCTCTGATGGACTATAAGCAGCAGGAATTCTATGATGCCCACCCGGTTGCCCTGTATGTGACCCCGGAGCGGCGGGCGAAAATCGTGCTGTTCTCCGCCTATGTGGCCAAGCCCACGGAAAGCGCGTGGCAGCGGGAATTTGGGTTGCGGGAGTTTGACCGGTGGCTGGAGGAAATCGGAGGCAAGTCGCTGTTTGTTCCCAAATATACCCCCAACAGCAATGACCAAATCGTGACCCTGTCCACCTGCAGTTATGAATTCGACGGTGCCCGGTTCGTGGTGCATGGATTCTTGCTGGATTATACACAGGTGGTTGGGGCGCAGACACCATAATTCTGCCCCGCCAACCCTGCGGGAGCCATATCCTTCCGGCTACGGCAGTCAATCACATGGCACATCTCCCAGAGCCATCCCCTTGCGCCGCTCCAGCCATGCAGACCACAGCCGCTGTACATTTTCCCCGTCAGCGGAGGTAAAGGACGGATTCCGGTATCTCCACCGGGTACACAGCTCCACCAGTGGCAAAAAGGCATAGCCCGGCACATCCCTGCCCAGTTTTTCCGCCACCGCCGCTTTGTCCGAACAGCTCCTGCCTGTGGCGAAATAGTAGTCCAGCAACGCCCTGACCAGCACAGACTGGACAATCAGTCGCATTGGCAGGTCTTCCGGGGCAATGGGCTGAAATCCGGTCTGCTCCTGTATGGCTTCTGACCAGCGGCGCTCCTCCTCTTTCCCCGCCAGCACGTCTTCCCGGCTGGGATAGTCGATGGTGTCCAGAATGTCCCGCCCCCAGACGGTCTGACCGGAGTCCTTCATCCGCATAATCTCAATGGGCAACTCTGCATAATCTTTGTACACCACCTGCCCGGCTAACCCCTTGGGATAGGGGGAAAACAAGTCCCTGTACCGATAAACACAGCGGGAAATGGGAATATCCCGCCCGGTGGTCGCTTCTGTCCGGGCAATCGCCTCCAGCACCTGTTGCCGGCTTTCCTCCGGCGCGTCGTCCCGGAGAATGTGAATCAGGTCAATATCACTGCCGTCATCGCCGGTATAACTGCCGGTGGTCAGACTGCCCACCAAAACCACAGACAGCAGTCCCAGCTCCGGTTTCTCCTCCAGTGCATTCAGGTGAAGCCGGAGAATCTGTCGGGCTCTGGCTTCGGATTTGTTTTTCTCCATGATGTTCTTCCTTTCTGTTCGTCCGTTCCGCGCATGAGAATCAGCGTTATTCTAGCGGGCGAAAAAGGAAAGAACAAGCCTTGTTTTTTGGATGGTTTTCTGCTATAATATCACTAAGGTCATGGGGTACTGCTCCTTGACCTGTTTTTCTGCCCGCACCCCCGCTTTTCTGTGCGTAATCCGGAGAAAAACAGACAGAAAAAGAGCCAGCCCTTGATTTTTCTGCACATCTTATGGTAAACTATATGCAAAAAGGAGGCCGACCCATGAGAATGTTTGATTATTCTTTTTTGCGAAACGGACTGCTCCCGGCCGGATTGGTGAACCTGGTTTCCGGCATTGTCCAGCTCAAAACCACGGTAGGATTCCGGAAAGTAGACCGCAGGCAGGAATTCGCCGCCCTGGAATCTGTGGCGCGTATCCAGTCCATAAAAAGTTCCAATGCCATTGCGGGTATTGTCACCGGCGACCAACGGATTGCCGACATCGTCAACGGCAACAGCGCTCCCCTGAACCGCAACGAAGCCGAAATTGCCGGATACCGGGATGCGCTGAACCTGATTCATCTGTGCCATGACGAATTCGACTTCCGGGAGCAGGATGTCCGCAAATTCCATGCCATAATGCTGTCCTTTGCCGGATATGACCATGGCGGGCAGTATAAAACCGAGGACAATGTGATTCCGGAGGTGGATGCCGACGGCAGCCGGCGGGTACGATTCTGTCCCACGCCTGCCGCCGAGACGAAGGCGGCTATGGAGCAGCTCACCTTGGCCTATCTGGTGGCCAGAGACGACAGTGCCATTCACCCGCTTTTGCTGATTCCCTGTGTGATTCTGGACTTTTTGTGTGTCCACCCCTTCAAAGACGGAAACAATCGGTTAGCCCGGCTGCTGTCCCTGCTTTTGCTCTGCAAAAATGGCTATGACGTGGGCAAATATATCTCCTTCGAGGAGCGGATCAACCGGTATCAGG
The DNA here is from genome assembly GCA_015067725.1 of Oscillospiraceae bacterium. Lineage (GTDB taxonomy): Bacteria > Bacillota > Clostridia > Oscillospirales > Oscillospiraceae > Faecousia. The sequence goes on from SVLX01000012.1 coordinate 53,163, forward strand.
AGTTGTTCAACGGTGCCCTGCAACGTTCTTCCCGGGATTGGGCGCAGGGTGGGAATGATTACTTCCCCTTTGTGGAGAATTTCCTGACGATACTGCATATCTGTTACCTGGAGTTGGAGCAAGAGTTCTCCGTGGTGAGTGGCCGGGGAATCACCAAGAGAGCCCAGATTGAAGCCACCGTCCGCAACAGTCTGACCCCTTTGTCCAAAGCGGAGATTTGCCGGCTTCTGCCGGATGCGAGCCCCTCCACTGTAGAAGCTGTACTCGGTGCCATGGTGCGCTCAGGGATGGCCAAAAAGCTGGGGCAGGGACGTTCCTGCCGATACATCGCCGGAGATGGCAATCTCCCCTAAAATCAGAAATGACCCTTGACCGCCGCATCTTACGATGACTGAGCAGCCAAGGGTCATTTCTGTGAATTCTTGATATCTAACATCCTTGGTTAACCTCTCTTTCTACGGATTTGGTCTCTGCATAACCCCGAGTTTTGTGAATCCAGCCTCTGCGTCGCCGGACTCTGAAGGCGCTCACCAGGAGGAGGAGTGAGTTCCTTTGTGGCTATAGTATAGCATAGCTCATTGGGGTTGTCAATCCGGAATACTGCACAAAATTACCTCAGAAAAGTTGTTAAAAGGGGAGAAATATCTCTGCTAACGCAGAAAATCGTTGACAGAAGCAGTGTGGTGTGTTATACTTAGAATGTTGGGCCGGTCAGTTGATCGGCCTTTTCTGCCCTCATTTATGGAGGAAAAGATTGCACCCAACGGATAAATTATCTTGAAATAAAGGACAGAACCGCCCATGAAAACCTTCAGCGAAAAAGTCTATCTGACCATTGCTCCCCCCACCGAGGACGACTCCCTCAGTGACCAACAGCGCATCTGTGAGGCACTGTCTCAACGGGGGTATGACAAAGTAAAAATTCCCCTCCCCCTTCTGCGCCGCCTATACCCCCAATGCCGGGACTGGGGCTACCGGTTCACCGCAACCTTAGTCTACCGGGAGGAGGACTGGCTCATGACCGCCATCGAGCCGGGAGATACCACCGCCACCCATTATGGTCTGGCCATGGACTATGGCTCCACCACCATGCTGATGCAATTGGTGGACCTGACCAGCGGGGCGGTCATTGCCCAGGCCCGGGAGATGAACGGACAAATCCGCTATGGCACAGACATTCTGACCCGCATCACCTATACCATGGAAGACCCCCAACATCCGGAGGATCTGCGCCGTGTCACCGCGGAGACCATCTCCCTGCTTCTGGACGACCTGACCGAAGAATCCGGAATCGATGCCCGGCAGTGCCCGGTGCTGATTGTCTCCGGCAACACCACCATGATTCACTTCCTGCTGAAGCTCAATGCATGGACGGTTTTTGCCTCCCCCTTCGCCCCGGTGACCAATGCCCCGGGGTGGTTTGACGGCGGGGAGCTGGGGCTGGATTTCCCCGGGGTGGTCTATATCATCCCCTCTGCCTCCAACTATATCGGCGGCGACATCGTCAGCGGGCTTCTGGTACTGGGCATGGAAAAGAGCGAGGGCATCCGGCTGTTCTTCGACATCGGCACCAATGGGGAACTGGTCATCGGCAACCGGGAGTGGATTATGGGCGGCGCAGGCGCGGCAGGTCCGGCACTTGAGGGCTACATCAGCCGCTATGGCATTCAGGCACAAGATGGCGCAATCGATACCGTGACCATTAACGGCGCTTCCCTGCGCTTTACCACCATCGGCAACCAAAAGCCGGTGGGCATTTGTGGCTCAGGCATCATTGATTTGCTGGCGCAAATGCGGCTCAATGGCTGGATTGATATTGCCGGGCAATTAGACCCCGCCGCCTCAGACCGGATTGTCTATCTGGAGGAGGAGGCGCAATATGTGGCGGTCTATGCCCATAGAGAGGAATCCGGCATTGGTCAGCCCCTGTACTTCTCCCAGACGGATATTGATCAGTATCTGGACACCAAGGCGGCGGCCTATACCATGATTCAGTGTCTGCTGGAGACGGCGGGTTGCGGCATTGCGGACATTGCGGACATTTGTCTCTCCGGCTCTTTCAGTGCCCACTCGGATTTGGAGTCGGCCATTACCATCGGCATCTTCCCGGATTTGCCCCGGGAGAAATACAGCCTCATCGCCAATGCCTCTCTGGATGGGGCAAGGACACTGCTGTTAAACCGGGAGCGGATGGCCGACATTCACCGCTACGCCGAGACCATGTACTGTGTCCAGTTCGCCTCTGTCCCCGATTTTCTGGTTCGGATGCAGGCGGCCAAGTTCATTCCCCACACGGACATGGACACATTCCCCAGCATACAGAAGAAACTAACCCACCAAAACTGACCCGCACACATCCCAAAATCCCCCCAAAAAACAGGATAACCATCAGAAAACCAAGAACCGGAAAGGAAGACCAGTTATGCGTCAATCCATTCAGGACATCATCCGCAGTCGGCGGAGCGTCAGAACCTACAACCCCAAGCCCCTGGCCCAAGAGGACCGGCAAAAACTGGAAGCCTTCCTCCCAACCGCAGACAATCCCTATGGTCTGGCGGTGGAGTTCCGTTTTCTGGAGAAGAAGACGCACGGACTTCACTGCCCGGTGACGGTGGGTGATGCGCTCTATATTGGCGCAAAGGCCGCATTGACCCCCCACATGGAGGCGGCTGTGGGCTACAGCTTTGAGCGACTGGTGCTGTTTGCGGAATCCTTGGGGCTGGGCACGGTGATTTTGGGCGGCACCATGAACCGTCCTGCCTTTGAGAAAGCCATGGCGCTGAACGATGGCGAGGTCATGCCGCTGGCCACACCCATTGGCTATCCGGCAGAGAAAATGTCCCTCCGGGAGACGATGATGCGCAAGGGAGTTCAGGCGGATATGCGAATGGACTTCCGGAAGCTGTTCTTTGACGATACATTTGACCGCCCCCTGACCATGGAGCGGGCGGGGATTTTCGCCCAGCCGCTGGAGATGGTGCGGCTTGCTCCCTCTGCGGTAAACCGCCAGCCATGGCGGGTGCTGGTGCGGGATGGATTTGCCCACTTCTACGAAAAGCCCAGCAAAGGTATGGGCGGTGGAGCATGGGATATCCAGAAAATTGATGTAGGCATTGCCATGGCCCATTTTGCCCTGACCCTGGAGGAACAGGGATTCACGCCCCGGTTCAGGACAGACGAGCCGCAAACGGCAGGAGATGCCGAGGGCATGGTGTATATCGGGTCTTATGGGGTGGAGTAAGGAAACGGCGACCGGCAAACGCAGGATTTCCCTGATTGTCTGTAGGGAGCGGTCTTGACCGTTCCGTGTTCCGCAACCGGGGACTGTCGGTGAGCACACCGCATCTGCAACACCCGCCTGCGCCCGGAGAGCTTCTTGCCTCTCCCTTTGGGAGAGGTGGGACGGCAAAGCCGTGTCGGAGAGGGCATTTGGCGGATTCGCCGGGAGGCTGTCAGTTGCTGGCTGGTTCTGCTGCAACTCCCTCCGCCCCTTCGGGGCACCTCCCTCGGTGAGGGAGGCATTGATTGGGGAGGTTTTGCGGATTCGCCGGGGGGTTGGTGGTTACTGTTAGCCGCTACTGCGCCCTCTCAGCCGCTGCGGCGGCAGCTCCCCCAGCGGGGGAGCCAAGGGTGGTGCGGATTCGCCGGAGGGTTGGTGGTTACTGGTAGGTTCTACCGCCGGGCGGGTCATGACCCGCCCCTACGACCCTGTGATAAACGGTGTGCGGATTCGCCGTAAGATAACCGGGCAACCTCCCCCACAAAATCACTTCCCCGCAGGGGAATCATCACTGCGAAGCATCATAACTGCGAAGCATCATAACTGCCGAAGGCATCATAACTGCCGAAGGCATCATAACTGCCGAAGGCATCATAACTGCCAAAGGCAAAAATATCCCCCGCCCCCGCTTGCACATCCGGGGACTTCCTGCTATAATAGAGAAACCACCAAAAGGAGGCGAAGCCATGGAAGACCATCACGACCATATTCCCCATGATGGTGCCAGCGACCACCACGACCACGATTCAGCACCTCAGAACCACGAATATCTCCATGCCCACGGTATTCCCCATGAGCACGGTCATGTTCACGAAAATCAGCGGGCAGTGGTCAATCGTCTCGCCCGGGCCATTGGCCACCTGGAAAAGGTGAAGCGAATGGTGGAAGAGGGCTGTGACTGCGCCGATGTGCTGACCCAGTTGGCGGCGGTGCGCTCCGCTCTGGACAATACGGGCAAGGTCATTCTCCGGGATCATATGCGCCACTGCATGGTGGATGCGGTGGCCGCCGGGGATATGGATGCCATTGATGAGTTGTGTAAAGCCGTAGACAAGCTGATTCGATGAGGGATGATGCCATGAAGTTCAAAACCTATAAATTGATTATGCAGACCATGTATATCGTGATGCTCCTGCTGGCGGTTGTCACTGTGATGACCGGGAAGTATGTGTTTCTTGGCGTTGCGCTGGCGGTGATGCTGGCGTATATGGTCTTCCGGTATAAATTCTGGCGCTGCCCCAAATGCGGGGCGTTGCTGGCCCGTGGCACCGGAATCCACTGCAACGAGTGCCACTGGGATGACCCCAATTGATGCATTTTGCCGCCGTCTCCGGGGAAAAGGAGGCGGCGGTCTTTGGCTTTTGGGGCTGGTGGAGGAATTTCCGGCAACACCCCACTTGACAGGCGGCGTTCTTCTGTGGTATAATGCACCCAACCGAATAAGACAGTTCGTGACCATCCTGTCTATAAACAAAACTAGGGACCGCCGCCGGAATGACTCCGGGGGCACAGATGGGCGCATTGCGTCCATTTTTTGTTGGGACAGGGTTACTATGCCTGTCCCATTTTTTTGGAGGAAATGCCATGAAAAGGTGCAACAAAAACCTGCAATATGTGATTCACGCCGGTGTTTTGGGGGCGATGTATGTGGCGTTGACCACATTGCAAAATCTGATTTGGCCGGACTCTGCCACCATGGCCGTACAAATGCGGCTGGCGGAGGTGCTGTGCGTCTGCGCGTTCTTCACCCCGGCGGCGATTCCCGGGCTGACTCTGGGCTGTCTGATTTTTAATCTCACCTGGTCTCAGAGCTTGCCTCTGGACTTTCTGGTGGGCGCATTGGCGACACTGGGGGCAACCTGGTGTATGCGGCGATTGCGGGACGTCCGGCTGAAGGGAATCCCTTGGCTGGGGCTGTTGATGCCCGCCGTCTGGAATGCGGTGCTGGTGGGTTGGGAACTGACGGTGTATTTGAGTCCCAATGGATTTACCTGGACGCTCTATGGAATCAATGCTTTCTTCGTCTTTTTGGGGGAGACCATTGTGCTTCTTATCCCCGGCACGGCGCTTTATGGTGCGGTGGTTCGGCGGGGACTCAATCAGCGGCTCTTTCCCGAGGGAGAATGAGGCGTGTGCTTTGGCATAAATCAAGGCGAGATGCAATCGGAATGGGTTGCATCTCGCCTTTTGGTTTATTCTGCCGCTGCAGCTTGGCTCAGCAACCACTGGCGCAGGATTGTCCGGGCTTTTTGGGCGGCACCACAGGCTTCTTCGTGGAACAGGTCATGGCGGGCGTGGGGCAGGAGCTCCATGGTAACCTGTCGCAGACCGGCTTTGTGCAGTGTCCGGTATAGCTTCTTGACCCCTGTGCCAAAATTGCCCACCGGGTCCTGCTCACCGGAGAGCAGGAGAATGGGCATGGACTTGTTCCAGCTTTTGCAAGGTTTATAGCCGCCGGTGCGCTTCATGGAAGACAGCAGCTCCCAAAATAGCCCGGCAGAGATGTCCTCCCGGCACAAAGCGTCCGCCCGGTAAGCATCCAGTTGCCCGATGTCACTGCACAACCAGTCAGAGGGGGTGCGGTTGGGCTTAAACTTCTGGTTATAGACCCCAAAGGAGAGCCGGCGAATCAGGGGCGTGGTGGCATCCATACCCACCCGCTTCACCTGACCCCTGACCACCGGGAGCATCACCGTCAACAAGGCTTTGGCGGGGAAGCCTGTGCCAGAAATCGCCGCTCCCGCAATTCCGTCCGGATGCAGTCCCAGATACTCCCGCAGGAGAAACGAGCCCAGAGAGAAGCCAAGCATCACATGGGGCACACCCGGGAACCGCTCCCGCAGGAGCAGGAAAAAGCACCGCATATCCTCCAGAGCGGCCGCCCAACCATGTTCGCCAAAGGAGGCGCAGTGGGGATCGCCGGGGTTTAAGCCATGCCCCCGCAAATCAAAGCCCGCCACAGCAATCCCGCTCTCCGTGAGGAATTCAGCCAGAGCGGTATAACGGCCAAAATGCTCGGTCATGCCGTGGGTGACCTGCAAAACCAGTTTGGGCGCAGTCTCAGGCAAGTGGATAGCGGCGGGGAGCAGTGTGCCGCCGGATGCGGGGAAGGTAAAGGTTTCGGTTTTCATGGTGGTGACCTCCGTGGATAAGATTTGTGTGGGGCAGGGTGTGTGTTGAGGTAAAAGGGCATTGGACTTTGTGTTCACTAAAAGATGGTTTATCCTTTAATTGAGCGGAAAGGCAGACCAAACTAGACAACCTCTCCCATAAAATCACTTCCCCGCAGGGGAAATTTCACTGCGCAAGCATCATAACTGCCGCAAGCACTATAACTGCCGCAGGCACCATAACTGCCGCAGGCATCATCACTGGCTCAGCCCAGGGCAATCTTCATCACCCCGTCCAGTTTGTGTTCAAATATCCGGTAGGCTTCTTCGATTTCTTCCAGCGGGAATCGGTGGGTGATCAGGGGCGTGGTGTCCAGTTTTCCCGCCGCAATCAAAGACAGAATCTCCCCGCAGTCGCAACCATCCACGCCGCCGGTCTTAAAGGTCAGATTCTTCCCGTACATCTCCGGCAGGGGCAATACCTGCGGCTGGTCATAGAGCGCCACCACAGTGACCACGGCATTGGCTCTGGCACAGTCCCAGGCCAGACGGAAGGTATCGGCAGAGCCTGCCACCTCCAGTACCACATCGGCACCGCCGTGGTCAGAATTGTCCAGCACGACAGCTTTGCAGTCCTCCGGAGCGCAGACCAGTACACCGGGATAATGATTCCGCACAAACCGGGCCCGGGCTTCGTCCTTCTCGCAGACGATGACCCGCCGGGGTGCTTTCAACAAAACGCACAGCAATGTGCAGATTCCGGTGGGTCCTGCGCCGATAATCAGCACCGTATCCTCCGGGCCAATCTCCGAAATCCGGGCCGCCCAAAAACCGGTGGCCAGTACATCGCCCACGAAAAGGGCCTGCTCATCGGTGACAGTATCGGGAATCTTGTTCAGCCCCTGATCGGCATAGGGCACGCGGACATATTCTGCCTGACCGCCGTCAATGCGACAGCCCAGCGCCCAGCCCCCATGGGGATCGGTGCAGTTATTGACATAACCATGCCGACAGAAGAAACATTCCCCGCAGAAGGTCTCCACATTCACCGTCACCCGGTCGCCGGGCTTGACTGTGGTAATGTCCTGACCCACTTCCTCCACAATGCCCACCATCTCATGCCCCACGGTGATGCCGGGGATAGCCCGGGGGACAGAGCCATGCTTGATGTGCAAATCGCTGGAGCAAATGCTGCTTAAGGTCACCCGGACGATGGCGTCCCGGGGGTGCAGGAGCTCGGGGCGGGGCTTGTCCAAAAGGCGGAATTTGCCGTGTTCGGTGTAGGTGTAGGCGAGCATGATGTTGCCTCCTTGTGCTTTTTGGGTATATTATAGCGGTTTTTTGAGAAAAAGGGAAGGGATAACCTTGTTTTTCTTTTGACAATGTGCTAAAATGGTTCAAAACGAGCCTGGAGGGGTTATCATGTCAACCTGGATTGTCATCAAACAGACCGGCCTGCTGAAGAAGCCTATGCCGCTGGAGGTCATTTTGGGCGAAAACCTGTGTTATGGCCGCTTCGATGGTCTGCGGCTGGAACCGGAGGAGCTGGGGGAGCGGGACTTCATCCTCTACCACCCGGATCACATTGGCCGGGGCTGTGTTGTTACCTGGAATCCCAGGGAAAAGCATGAAATTGAAATTCAGCTTCCTGTGCCGATGCCAGAGGATGAGCTGCGGGAGGTTTACGATGCGGTAAAGCGGATGACGGAATACTGGCATTGTACCCTCGAAGTGGACGGTGAAAAGCAGAGCCCCGACCATTTCCTGGCTGGGTTTGGGGATATGGCGCAATTCCATCTCCGTGCCTTGACCGATTTTGCGCAGAAGGTTGTCCGGGGCGAGCTGGGCCCCTTGACCCTGATGTCTGCCATGTGGCCTGTAGTCATGGGTAAAGCGGAGGCCCAGGAGATTGCGGAGAATCCCCGGTACTTTGGACTCTGGCTCCATGAGGTTCAGTCTGTGGATGCCTATTTTGTAGGCCCTACATTCTATAAGTTAGGCGAAGACATCGTCGGCAAATATCTGTTGCTGGACAATTGCCCAGGCATCTACCCCCTGAAGCCCTATGTCCCCTTGGGCTGTATCGACCCCGCAACCGGGAAACAGATGCAGTGTTTGACCTTTGGAGCAATGCTGGCACTGGAGGCGCAGCAGGGTCTGCTGGGCGAGCTGACCTATGCAGAATTCCTCGCCCGTCTGGCACCCCATAAGGTGCACCGTCTTGATGCCGGGCATATCCTGGTGGATGCCCTGACCGAGCAGGAAATCCGTGCCATGTTGCAAACAGACACTACCCCATAAAACAAAAAACCAACAGGCACGAAGTGGGCAATCCCTAACTTCGTGCCTGTTTTTACACATATTGCACCTTTCCCAAATCCGGCCACAGTGCCGGCGCAGAGGATTCCACCAGATGCCGCTCCGCCGAAGAAAGAAGCTTCACCTGCAGTGTCTTTCCCTGCTTCTTCCACCAGCCCGCCACCTGACCACGGATGAGCAGGGCGGGTCGGACAATGCCGGAGAGGGTGAAGATTTCCCGCAGATATTCCCGGGGCAAAATCAGGCTCTCCGTCTTCTCATAGCCCAAGAGCAGCTGGTCAAAGCCCGCCAGAAACAGGCACTCCGGCAAGTTCCCGGCAGGTGCTGAACCGAGGTCCAGGTTATAATAGGCTCGCCCATCCAGCACCGTCTCCTGCACCGGCAACTGACGCAGCCAGAACTTGACCCGCTTCTGGGTACAGCCGAAAAAATAGGCGGCATCTCTGATGGTGGCGGGGCCAAAATGGGTGAAATACCGCCGTGCCATCTCCAGCCGTGCCGGTTCTTCTTCCATGGGGGTAAAGGACGGGCAGAGCCGGTAGGCTTTCTTCTCCTGCGCCTTATGGCAGAGTTTTCCTTCTTCGCACAGTGCCCGGATGAGTCCACCCCAGGGGTCAAAGAGACTCCGGCTCTCGGTTTCTGTTATGCCTTTCTCCTGACAGTATATCTTTAACGACTCCCGCTGGTCCATGCCCCCGGCAACGGCGGCGAGAATGTGTTCGGCAAAATATGCCTTCCGGGTGGCGGTGCAGAACCGGTCCTCGTCCATGGTGTCCACCGGACGAAGGAAATGTGTCCTGCCCTTGTGGAGAAATAAGGGCAAGTCCTCCGGGGAGAACAGGTGCATCGTCCCCCGGATGGTCCAGCTCTTAACCAAAGCGCTGGTTTCTATATCCTGACAACGGATGGTAAGTCCATGGAGCGCATGGGACAGAAACTGGGCCTGCACTCCGCACAAGTCCTGAATCACGGTTTTGCAGTCCCCGGGGGAGAGCAAATATTGTCCCCTGAGGCGGCGCAGGAGAATTTCTTCTCTGGTCATGGGGTTATACCTCCTTTTGGGCTGTACCAAGTGGGAACAATGCGCCCCATTTGGTCATACCAGCTTAAGATTTCTTCGGCCTGCTTCTCCATGACCTGAATCTCCCCATCGCCAAAGGGAATGGCCCAGGGCAGGGAACTCAGGGTATTGGCGCAGATATACAGGGCCAAAAGAGACCAGAATTCCTCCGGCACAGCAGCGTCAAAGTATCCATCCACCATACCACTGGCAAACCGGGGGGCGACCTGCGCGCACCAGACAATGCGGTTGAATTCCTCCCAGGGGTCACCAAAGTCGTCCCGGTCAAAGTCGATGATGGTGAGCTGACCGGTGGAGGCAAGCATCATATTGCCGATGTGGTAATCTCCATGCTGATAACTCTGGGGGCGACCCCGCAACAGATGGCGGTTTTTCTCAATATAGTCCAAGAAGGCCTGCCCATTGGGATATTTCATGGGGCAGTCGATATACATGGCGATTTTTCGGTCAATTTTCCGGCCGAAGCGGTCTGCCCAAGGCTCTGCACCCGCTGGAGCGGGGAGCGTATGGATACGGCGAAGGATTCGCCCGGCCTCCAGACCATAGGCATATTGCCGGTTTTTGGGCAAAGTGACCATGACCGGCTCGGCGTCCTGACCGTCAACCCAGCTCTGGAGACTGTAGACCCCTTCGCTGCAACAGCCGAATTCCACCGGCAGGCACATGGGAATGCCCAGCTCTGCCACCTGCTCCTGTTGCCGGAATTGGCGCAGTTTGCGGTCATGGGCTTCGGCGGGACTGATGCGCAGGAGATAGGATATACCCTGTCGGTCGGTAACACGGTACTTTTGATCCCCCGACCAGCCCCGCTGAACGGGGGTTCTGGTAGCAAGGCGGTGGTAGAGCATGGGAACACTCCTTTCTGCGTGAATGGACGATTGGTGTCAGACAATTTGTGCAGTTGGGGACAATGCCACATTGGTGGTTGAGCCCGACTATAAGCAGAAACCCTCCGGCGAATCCGCAAAACCTCCCCAATCAATGCCTCCCTCACCGAGGGAGGTGCCCCGAAGGGGCGGAGGGAGTCAACCAGCAAAGCACTCCCGCAATACTCCCTCAGTCTCGCTAACGCGAGCCAGCTCCCTCAAAGAGGGAGCCTCAGACTACGCACCCACCCAAAGCCTCCCTCACTGAGGCAATGCTGTCAACTTAAGAAACATTCGTCAAAATAGCCAGAAAAATAAGTAAAATTTGGTGAAAATGCCACTTGACTTTTGGCGTCGGCCCTTAAAATGACAAGAATTTATCTTGTTTTTGAGGGGCGATTCGATTGAAAAAGCAGCCTTTTTTCTCGTCACTTCTGGAAAGTCTCCATGCTATGGTTTACAGTGTCTCCTATATGGAGTCAGCGAAAGTTCATCCTTCGGATTTTACCAGGAGACGTAAAATGAGCTTTGTTCAATACATTCTGTTCATCTTGCAAAAAACCGGTCGGAGTTTGCAAGCAGCTTTGAATACCTTCCGACAGTCCATGGGCGCCGAACCGGGGGATTACTCCAAGCAAGCATTCTCCAAAGGACGTCTGCGCATCAGGCCGGAAGCAATTCGGCAGTTGTTTGATTTCACTGTGCAGGAATTCTATACCCATGCTGATTTTCAGACCTATGAGGGCTTCCGTGTTCTGGCCATTGACGGGACCAAACTCAATCTTCCCAACACAGCGGAACTGGAAGAAGCATTCGGAGCACAGGCCACTTGTGGGGCATCGCAGGTACAGGCGTTGGTTTCCGGGCTTTATGATATCCAGAACAAGGTGATGGTGGACGTCTGCATTTCTTCCTGCTTTTCCAGCGAACGCACCCACGCCGCCGAGATGATCCAAAGGCTGAAAGACCGACCCGACCTAAAAAACCTTATCGTCATGGATAGGGGTTACCCCTCTGCTGAACTTCTGCATCTGCTTCAAAACGAAGGCCATGCTTATGTCGTCCGTTGTTGCACCGAATTCATCAGAGGAATGAAGCTCAGTGGAGATGACTGCGTCATCGAGCATCGATTCGCTAGGACGAAAAATCAACCGCTGAAACTTCGGGTGGTCAAAGTTTTCCTGCCAGGAGGAAAGGTTGAGATACTGGCTACAAACCTGCTTTCAGAGGCTTTCTCAGCAGAAAAGCTGGCTCAGATATACAGAATGCGTTGGGGAATCGAAACCAGTTACGATAACCTCAAGAACAAGCTTTATGTTGAAGATTTCTCTGGTACGAGCAAGACTGCTGTTTTGCAGGATTTCTATGCCACAATGTTTTTGTGGAACCTGACCGGAATGCTTGCATTTGAATTAGAAGAAGATATCGAGGCGCAGCATCGTTCGGAGAAAAACAAGAACGAATACCGGCTAAACATCAGCATGGTAATTTCCTCACTGAAAGAGCGTGTGGTTGAACTTGTTATGTCCGAAAACAAACGAAAGGCCAAACGCATTCTTCGCCAAATCCAGAAGGTATTGCATAGATCTGTTGTTGCGGTCAGCACCAACAGAAGTTTCCCACGCAAACGAAAGCATACAGCACTCAAATTCCACAACAACGCCAAGAGAGTCTAAGCGCTTAAGTTGACAGCATTGC
>SVLX01000013.1 GCA_015067725.1 Oscillospiraceae bacterium
TTCAGCGGTATTTTCCTATATTGAGGGCTATTTTGCCCCTAAATGCATGAAAAAACCTCTCTTGTCTTGGTAGACAAAAGAGGTTTCTTTCGTGGTGGACGATATAGGACTCGAACCTATGACCTTCCGCACGTCAAGCGGATGCTCTAGCCAGCTGAGCTAATCGTCCGTCAGGCAACAGTGGCATTATACACGATACCGGCTGGTTTGTCAAGCACTTTTTTTAAAAATTTTGAAATTTCTTGCTGGGGGTTACCGGACAAGGTAAATGCAACCGGGAGAGCGTGACCGCCGCGTCTGCAGCTTGCGCTTTCAGAAAAAGATACTGTTGCCACAGGGAGACGAAAACGGATACTTGTCAGCAATATGCCGGATGGGTATTGAAAAAGAGAATGGTTGCCGCCCGGACTTCTTTGCCCCAAACCCTTGCCTTTTTTTGCGCCATCTGGTAGAATAAGGGTACATTATGGGGAAAATCCCTGCGAAAGCGAGGTAAACCAACGTGAAGCTGAACTATAAGCGCACATTCCTCATTGGCCTGGCCTTCTTGTCCATCTCAGCTTTCTGGCAGATGTATGACGGCGTGATTCCCAAGATCCTGACCAATGAGAATACCTTCAATCTGGGCGAGTCTGTGTCCGGTATTTTTATGGCCGCAGACAATATTCTGGCGCTGTTCCTGTTGCCGTTCTTTGGCGCGGTCTCGGATAAGTGCCGCTCCCGCCTGGGGCGCAGAACCCCATTCATTCTTCTGGGTACGGTGTTGGCTGCGGTGCTGATGAATCTCCTGCCCCTGATTGATAACCGGAATGCTTCTGCCCCGGCGGGATATATGTTGCCGCTGTTCATTGGGGTGCTGTTGCTGTTGCTGGTATCCATGAGCATTTATCGCTCTCCGGCGGTGGCGCTGATGCCTGATGTGACCCCCAAACCCCTGCGCTCCAAAGCCAATGCGGTCATTAACCTGATGGGTGCCGTGGGCGGCGTCCTCTATCTGGTCATTACCATGTTCCTCTATCCCGATTCCAGGACGGAGGGACTGACCCATATTGATTATCAGCCCCTGTTCCTGTCCGTTGCGGGCATTATGATTTTGGCGGTGGCCGTTTTGCTCCTGACCATCCGGGAACCCAAACTGGCTGCGGAAAATACCGCTTATGAGGCGGCCCATCCGGAAGAAGATTTGACCCAGGATGACGGCAAGGGTAAGGAAGTCCTGCCCGGGCCGGTAAAGCGGAGCCTGTTTTTTGTTCTGCTGTCGGTTTCGCTGTGGTACCTGGGGTATAATGGCATCACCACCTGGTTCACCAAGTATGCCGAGCAGATGTGGAATATGGAGCTGGGTTCTGCCAGCCGCTGTCTGACCATTGCCACGGTGGGCGCCATTGCCACCTATCTCCCTGCGGGTATCGTGGCCTCCCGGGTGGGGCGGAAGAAGACCATCCTCTTTGGCGTTGGTCTGCTGTCTATGACCTTCCTGGCCTGCTTTGTCTATACCCTGTTTATGGATAGCTTCTCTCCGGTGCTGTATGTGTTCTTCGTGCTGGTGGGAATCGCCTGGGCAACCATCAATGTCAACAGCCTGCCCATGGTGGTGGAGATGTGCAAGAAGTCTGATTTGGGTAAGTTTACCGGATATTACTATGCTTTCTCCATGTCTGCTCAGATTATTACCCCGGTGGTGGCGGGATGGCTGTTGGAGTATGTCAGCTATAAGGCGCTGTTCCCCTATGCCACCGTTGCGGTAGCTTTGGCCTTTGTTACCATGTCCATGGTGCGCCATGGCGACGGCAAGGTGGAGGTCCGGAAGGGTCTGGAGGCTTTTGCGGAGCTGGATTGATGCGCAAAACTGCCTTCTCCGGATAGATATCTTTTTACAAGTGCTATCTTCCATTCCGCGCTGTGTATCGATTTAGATATAGTAATCCCCCTATAATAGACTTTGGATATTTCCGTGGTCTATTTTAGGGGGATCATATTATTTTTTCAGGTCGTCCGCTGCTTTTTCTTATGTTGCCGGGGAAATGTCCACAACCACCAGCTCCGGGTCATTGAATATCCGGGGCACAAAAATGCTGGAGCCCAATCCCCGGGAGACAATCAGCACCCGCATACCGTCTTCGGCATAATGTACTCCCTCCGTCCAGCCGGGGAAGAATCCCTGATCCGGGGCAATAACCGCGCCGATCAGAGGCAGGCGAATCTGACCGCCGTGGGCATGACCGGCAAAGACACTGTCCACCCGCCAGAATTCCAGCGCATCCTTTTCCAGCCAGGATACCGGGCGGTGACAAAGCAGGAGGGTATAGCGATTGGTGTTCTGGAAATCCCGCAGAAAAACGTCGTCGGGATTTGCTGTACGCTCCGGGTCACAGTAGCCATAGATTCCGCCCACCCGGAGGCTTTGCCCCTTAAGGGTGATATCGGCATATTCCTTCTCCAGTACCCTTGCGCCGGTTTCGGTGTAGAGGGTATAGAGATCCGTGCCATTGCGCAGGTCATAGGCTTCTTCGTGATTGCCCATGGAGACATAGACCGGGGCGATTTCGGTCAATGCGGCCAGCAGATCCAAAGAAATCTGTCTCTCCGGTCTGGAGCGGGTAACACAGTCTCCGGTGACGAAAATGAGATCCGGTTTCTGCAGCTCCACCTGCGCCAAAAGATGCCGGTTATCTTTGCCAAAAGACCGGTTGTGCAGGTCGGAGATATGGACAATCCGTATGCTCTCGGTCAGTTTTTCGGTATGAAGGGTATAATGGCTCACCGTCAGGGCAAATCTTCCCCGGAGCGCAGAGACCAAAAGTGTCAGAACCAAAAACAGAAACAAAATGCGAAACAGTTTCCGGAGGAGAGAAGATTTGTTGTGCCGGCGCATAGAAACTCCTTATATAGCATTAGTACGGGGTGGCAAAGACGGCGCAACGATGCCGGTGCGGAGTCCTGGGCGCCCACTCATTTGGCAGGTCAGTCTCCTGAGCGTCATTTTGCATTCACCTTAACAAAACAAAAACAATTTTCCGCACAAGGAGACTCTGTGCGGAAAATATACAAAATCCTGGCGCGCGGAAGAAGTCTCATGTCTTCTTCACAAACCGCTCTTTGCACCGGGGGCAGGTAATGGCGATTTTTCCTTTGCCTTTTGGTACACGCACCATTTGTTTGCATTTGGGACAACGGAAATACCGGTTATAACGGTCTTTAAGCCGGTCCCGGAGCTGGAGATACCGACGGTTTTCCTCGTGGCGGGCGGGGATATTTTTAGACAGCATCCGGAAGACAATAATGCCCAGGGGAATATAGGTCAGCAGATTCAGCCACAGGCTGCCGGTAAACAGCACCACGATGGCCAGAAACAGATTCACATATAGCAACAGCATATTCAGTTGGTCCATTCCATACCGACCAGACAAAAACTGCCGCAGAGCCGCACCGATTCTCTTAAACATTGCCATCCGTCCTTTCTGTGCCGTTTGGAGTTGTTGGTATCATTATAGACCAAAAAATAAAGATTGCAACGGCTTTTCCGCTTTGTTTACGAAAAATTAAAACTCACGGGAGCACAGTGGAGGAAATACCCCGTTTTGCCCTCACTTTTGGGCGGCTTTTGCAGAGCAGTCCCGGGTTTTTCTCCGTTTTTTCGTCTCAGGTGGCATACCTGGCGTTTTGTGCCACCACATCCGGGAGGGGACAGTCTTCGGATGTTTCTTTCACAATCTACAAACTCCCCGCCCAGATTTTGAAAAAAACTGTGAATAATCGACGAAAAGGGATTGCAGTTTCCACGATTCAGTAGTATAATAACACCAACCCCTCTTTTCCACTGGAAAGAGCGGGCAAAACCCCAAGAGAATCGAGGCGAGTTGCCACATGGAGAAGAAAGTTGCAATCCTGATGGATGAATTCGCGCGGGGCGTCTGCACCCGTGCTTATGAACTCATGGGCTGTCACAAGATTACCCGCCGCGGCAAAGCCGGTTATGTCTTCCGGGTCTGGGCACCCAATGCCCAGCAAATCAACGTAGTGGCAGACTTCAATTACTGGGATACCGCCGACCTGCCCATGTCCCCCATCGGGGGCGGTATTTGGGAGGCCTTTACCACCAGAGGATATGAGGGATGCCCCTATAAATACTATATCATCCGGTCCGATGGCTCCGGCGTCTATAAGGCAGACCCCTATGGTACCCGTGCCACCCCCCTGCCCGATACCTCCTCCGTCATCTTTACCGAAGACAGTTTCCCCTGGAGCGACGGCAAGTGGATGCGCGGAGCAAGGAAGAAACCCACGCTGGAGGCCCCTATGCACATCTATGAAATGCATCTGGGTTCATGGCGGAGAAAAGAAGACGGCTCATGCTATACCTATGCCGAGTTGGCTGAGCAGTTGCCCCAATACCTGAATGAGATGGGCTATACCCATGTGGAGTTTATGCCCCTGGCAGAGCATCCTTATGACCCCTCCTGGGGCTATCAGGTTACCGGTTATTATGCCCCCACGGCCCGCTATGGTCATCCCAATGGGCTGAAGATGCTGGTCAATGCCCTGCACAAAGCGGGAATCGGTGTCCTGCTGGATTGGGTACCGGCCCACTTCCCCAAAGATGAGTATGGTCTTTATGAATTTGACGGCACTTGTTGTTATGAGGTGTCCGACCCCACCATGAATGAACACCCCGACTGGACCACCCGCATCTTTGACTTCGGTCGCTATGAGGTTAAGTCCTTTTTGGTGTCCAATGCGGTCTATTGGCTGGACAAGTTCCATATTGACGGTCTGCGGGTGGATGCGGTGTCCTCCATGCTGTATCTGGACTATAACCGGGCCAACTATAAGCCCAACCGCTACGGCGGCAGAGAGAATTTAGAGGCCATTGAATTCCTCAGAGCCACCAACCGGGCGGCCTTTGCTCTGCGCCCCGATGTTATTATGGTGGCAGAAGAAGCCACAACTTTCCCCCATATTACCAAACCGGACTTTGACGGCGGACTGGGCTTCCTCTTTAAGTGGAACATGGGCTGGATGAATGATACCCTCCGGTACATGAAGACCGACCCGATCTACCGGAAGTTTGAACACAATAAGCTGACCTTCTCGCTGACCTATGCCTTCTCGGAGAATTTTATCCTGCCCCTGAGCCATGACGAGGTGGTCCACGGCAAACTCTCCCTCATTGGGAAGATGCCCGGCCCCTATGACCAGAAATTTGACAATCTCCGGGCACTGTGGGGCTATATGATGACCCACCCCGGCAAGAAACTCACCTTCATGGGCAGTGAGATTGCCCAGTTCATCGAATGGCGGCATGGTGAGGCACTGGAGTGGAAACTGCTGGACTATGAGCGCCATCACCAGATGCAGCGATTTGTCCGGGATTTGAACCACTTCTATCTGTCCCATCCCCCGTTCTGGCAGAATGATTCAGGCTGGGAGGGATTCCAGTGGGTACAGCCCGATGCCGGGGACGACAATATCCTGGCCTTCCGGAGAATCGATAAGCGCAACCGGGAGATATTGGTCATCTGCAATTTCTGCCCGGTACAGCGGCTGGATTACCGGTTGGGTGTCCCCAGACCCGGCTGTTACCGCCCGGTGCTGTCCACCGCTGAGGTGCAATACGGCGGCACATGGACCTATATCCCCGGCGGCACGGCAGAGCGCGTCCCCTTCCGGGAATATAAATACTCCGCGCTGTTCAATATCCCGCCCATGTCTACCACGTTCTATGTCCGCCAGGCTCAGCATAAGCCCGCGGAAGAAGAATAAACCCATCTTATTTTCCCCGGAGAGGTCCGGAGATTGAGATAATACAACCGAATGTAAGGAGTGGCAACCATGTATTTTCAGAAAAAACGCTGTATAGCCATGCTTCTGGCCGGTGGTCAGGGCAGCCGCCTGAAGGTCTTGACGGAGAATACCGCCAAACCTGCCGTCCCCTTTGGCGGGAAGTACCGCATTATTGACTTCCCGCTGTCCAACTGCGTCAACTCTGACATCGATACCGTGGGCATCCTGACCCAGTATCAGCCGCTGGAGCTTAACGAGTATATTGGCAATGGCCAGCCCTGGGGTCTGAATAAATCCCACTGCTGCGCCCAGATTCTGCCCCCTTACGCCCGGAGCAAGAAGTCTGAATGGTACAAGGGCACGGCCAACGCCATTTATCAGAATATTCCCTTTATTGAGCGCTTCGACCCGGAGTATGTGCTGATTCTCTCCGGTGACCACATCTATAAGATGGACTATGCCGCCATGATTGCCTTCCATGAGAAGACCGGCGCGGATTGCACCATCGCCGTCCGGGATGTCCCCCTGTCCGAAGCCAGCCGCTTCGGCATCATGAACACCTACGAAGATGGCACCATCTATGAATTTGAAGAAAAGCCTAAGCACCCCAAGTCCACCAGTGCCTCCATGGGCATCTATGTCTTCAAATGGAGCATCCTGCGGCAGTTCCTGATTGCCGATGAAGAAGACCCCAATTCCAGCAATGATTTCGGCAAGAATGTGATTCCTGCCCTGCTCGCTTCCGGACATAAGCTGATGGCGTTTGCCTTTGACGGCTACTGGAAGGATGTTGGTACCATCGACTCTCTGTGGGAGGCCAATATGGAGCTTCTGGGCAAAGAACCCGCTTTCGACATCCGGGGCGATATCAACTCCCGGATTTATGCCCGGAACAATGCTCTCCCCCCCAGTTACATCGATGTGGGTGCCGTCACCGCCAACAGCTTCATTGCTGAGGGCTCTGAGATTTATGGCACAGTCCGCCATTCCATCATCTCCACCGGCTGTTTCGTGGGCAAAGAGGCCATTGTGGAGGACTCCGTGGTCATGCCCGGCGTTACCATTGAATCCGGCGCCATTGTCCGCCATGCCATTCTGGGTGAGAACAGCCGCATCTGCCGGGGTGCAGTGGTGGGCGGCAAGTTCTCCCCGGACGAAAAGAAAGAGATCAGCGTCACCCAGAAGGGTGCCGTCATCGAGGCCAACGCCGTGCTGAAACCCGGCGAAATGGTATAAGGAGGTAGAAACCATGACTGTTACCGGTATCATTTTTGCCAACATCTATGACAGCTCCCTGGGCGAGCTGACCAACAAGCGGACCATGGGGTCTCTGCCCTATGGCGGCCGCTATCGCCAGATTGACTTTGCCCTGTCCAATATGGCCACTTCCGGCATTCGTCAGCTTGGCATTATCTCCCGATATAACTATCAGTCCCTGATGAACCATGTGGGCTCCGGCGAGGAATGGAATCTGGAGCTGCAGGAGGGCGGTCTGGAATTCCTGACCCCCTATGCCATGAGCGTCAATGCCAACTACCGGGGCAAAATGGAGGCACTGTACTATGCGCTGGGTCATCTGCTCCATGGTGCGCAGGATGGTTATGTGGTGCTGGCGGACTCCGGCGTTCTGTACAACATCGATCTGACCAAGGTGGTCAGTGCCCACATTGCCAGCGGCAAGGACATCACCGTGGTCACCAAGGCCGGCGTTGCCAACGGCAAGAAGCAACTGGATATGGCCATTCTCCCCGATGGTCAGGGTGGCTTCAGGGATGTAGCCGTGGACTATGCGGCTGACCCCAGTTATCTGGCTTCCATGGGCCTGTTTGTCATCTCCCGCTCCCTGCTGATTCACTATGTGCAGGAGTGTGTTGCCCACAACCGCTTCCGGTTTGAGCGGGACTTTGTTCTGCAGGAATACAATGCCGGAAACCTGTCCATCAATGTCTACCAGTTTGAGGGCATGGTGCTGTACAATGAATCTCCTGCCGAATACTTCCGCAATAACCTGCTGCTGATTGACAAGGATGTGCGCCATGACCTGTTCAATGGCTGTCACTCCATCTATACCAAGGTCCGTGACCAGGTGCCTACCTATTATGGCGAGGGTTGCCGCATTGACGATTGCATCGTGGCAGACGGCTGTATGTTGGAAGGTACAGCCACCAACAGTATCCTCTTCCGTGAGGTTCGGCTTGCCCCCGGCGCAACGGTGGATTCCTGCGTCATCATGAACAGAGCCAACATTGGCGAGGGATGTGAGCTGCGCAACGTGATTCTGGACAAGGATGTCACTATCCGCCCCGGTACCAAGCTCATTGGATCTTCCTCTTACCCGGTCATCATTAAGCGGGGTGAAACCGTATGAGAATCGCCATGGTTGCTTCTGAGGCTGCCCCCTATGCCAAATCCGGCGGTCTGGGTGATGTGATGCTGGGTCTGCCCAGTGAGCTCGCCCGCATCCCCGGCAATGAGGTCTGCCTGTTTTTGCCCTACTATAAGAAAATGAAGACCGACGCCTCCTTCAAAACGGAGCTCTGCGCCCGGTTTACCGTCTCGCTGTCCTGGCGGCAGCAATATACCGCCCTGTACCGGCTGACCGATGAGACCCCCGGCTATCGGGTCTACTTCATCGACAACGAGTATTACTTCGGCCGGGACGGGCTCTATGGATTCCTGGACGACGGCGAGCGCTATGCCTATTTCTCCAAGGCCGTCCTGGATGCCATGACCGTGCTGGACTTTATCCCCGATGTGATTCAGTCCAATGACTGGCAGAGTGCCATGGTGCCGGTGTATCTGAACGCCATGTATCGCGCCGCCTTCCCCCAGACCAAGACCATCTTTACCATTCATAACATCGAGTATCAGGGTTGGGCCAATCCCGACTTCTTTGACAATGTTCTGGGTCTGCCGGGCAACTTCCGGGGGATTATGGATATGTCCGGCGGCGTAAATATGATGAAGGGTGCCATTGAGTGCGCTGACGCCGTTACCACTGTCTCGGAGACCTATGCCCAGGAGATTCGTTACCCCTACTATGCCCATGGTCTTGACGGTATTCTCTCCGCCAACTGGTTCAAGCTCACCGGCATCACCAATGGCGTGGATGTCCGTGTTTTTGACCCCGCCACCGATGCCACTCTGGTGCGCAACTACAACGCCGGAGACTATATTGGCGGCAAGGCGGTAAATAAAGCCTCTGTTCAGCGGGAGCTGGGTCTGCCTGTCCGCCCGGAAGTGCCGATGATGGCCATGATTACCCGCCTGGCCGGGCACAAGGGTCTGGACCTGCTGTGCTATGCCGCCAAAGCCATTCTGGAGCAGGATGTCCAGCTCATCATTCTGGGCACCGGTGAACAGCGGTTTGAGAACTTCTTCCGGGCGCTGGCGCTGGAGTACCCCGAGAAAGTCTCCGCCCAAATTCGCTTTGACCTGAAACTGGCCAACCGAATTTATGCCGCCGCCGATATCTATCTCATGCCATCGAAGTCTGAGCCCTGCGGCCTGAGCCAGATGAATGCCATGCGCTATGGTACTGTCCCCGTGGTCAATGCCACCGGCGGTCTGAAGGACACTGTCCCTCCGGTGAACAGCGACAATACCGAAGGTCTGGGCTTCACCTTCCAGAGCTACAACGGCGACGACTTCCGCAATGCCGTTGAGCGCTGTCTGAAGCTCTATACCGAAGATCCCGAGGGATGGGACATTCTGGTTCGCCGGGGAATGGGTACAGACTTCAGTTGGAAGAAACCGGCACAGAAGTATATGGATTTGTTCCACCGTCTGGTGGGCTGATTCCTCAGGCAAATTCCGGGAGCCGGGAGAACCAAACTTCCGGCTCCCTTCCTTTTTGTCCCAACTCCGGTCAACAATCTCCGGATAAACAACTACCAAGGAGCCAAAACCATGCTGCGTATCCTCTTTAACAGCCGAAGTCCGCAATACAAAGAGCCCTTCGGCACACTGAAGCCCGGCGAAACCTGTACCCTCCGGGTGAAGATTCCCGTTTCCTGCCAGACCAGATCCGTTTTCTGCCGCATGGAGCAGGAGGATGGCCGCCTTTTTCGGGATATCCCCATGACTCTGCAGGAGACGGTCGCCCCATATGAGACCTGGGGCTGTCAATTCACACTGGAAGAACCGGGTCTGCACTTCTATTACTTCCGGATCACCACCGCCAATGAGTCCTTTGCCCTGCTGAAGCTGGGAGAGGACACCAACATGGAGGCGGGCGACAAGTGGCAGCTCAGTTGCATCACACCCCATGCCATGGTTCCCCAGTGGGCGAAGGGTGCGGTCATGTATCAGATTTTCCCTGACCGCTTCGCCAAATCCGGGGAATGTGACCTCACCGGAAAGCTAACGCCCTATACCGTCCACCGGAATTGGGAAGAAGAAGTCCACTGGCAACCCACCATGGCGGGAGAAATCCTGAACAACGACTTCTTTGGCGGTAACTTCCGGGGCATTGCCGAGAAACTGCCCTATCTGTCTTCTCTGGGGGTGGGTATCATCTACCTTAACCCCATCAGCAAAGCCTTCTCCAGCCACCGCTATGACACCGGCGACTACAAAACCCCCGACCCCATGCTGGGTACGGAGGAAGACTTTGCCGCTCTCTGTCAAGAAGCCCACCGGCTGGGCATTCGGGTGATTCTGGACGGCGTCTATTCCCACACCGGGTCGGACAGCCTGTACTTCAACCGCACCGGTCATTTCGGTGAAGGTGGGGCGTACCGGGATGCCCAGTCGGCCTATCGCTCCTGGTACTGCTTCAGACAGTGGCCGGACAAATACCTGAGCTGGTGGGACTTTGACACCCTGCCCTGTCTGGACAAAAACGACCCCCAGGTCATCCGGTATCTCATTGATGACGAAGACAGCGTGGTTGCCCACTGGCTGAAGCTGGGGGCGGACGGATTCCGGCTGGATGTGGTGGACGAATTGCCGGACAGCTTTGTCCTGCGGCTGAAAAAGCGCATCCGGGAGATTAAGCCCGATGCGCTGCTGATTGGCGAGGTCTGGGAGGATGCCTCCAACAAGATCGCCTATGACGTGCGCCGCCGGTACTTTGTGGATGGCGAGCTGGACAGCGTGATGAACTATCCCTACCGCAGAGCCATTCTGGACTTTGTGCGCCACTGGGACGATGGCAGTGGGCTGAAAGACACGGTGATGACCATTGCGGAGAATTACCCCGCCGATGTGCTGTCCTGCACCATGACCGTTCTGGGTACCCACGATACTCCCCGGATTCTCACCGCCGTCATGGACGATTTTGAGGGCACGAGGGCGCAGTATGCCAACCGGCGGCTGTCTCCCAATCAACTGGCCATTGGCAAGGAGCGACTGATGATTGCCTCCTTCCTCCAGTTTATGCTCCCCGGTGCTCCCTGCATTTACTATGGTGACGAAGCCGGCATGGAGGGGTTCAAAGACCCCTTCAACCGCCGCACCTACCCCTGGGGCCGAGAAGACCGGGCATTGCAGGCCCACTATACCCGACTGGGCAAGCTCCGCAGGGAATACGGTGCCCTGAGAGACGGCACCATTGCATTCTTCCACGCCGAAGAAGGCCGACTGGGCATTTCCCGGCAGGCAACGGACGGCAGTGGGCGGAATCTGGAGATTTATGTCAACTATAACGACGATCCCTGGGACATTCCTCACGGCAAGCTCCTCTATGGCTGTGGCATGAAGACCGTAGCCGACGATGCTCTTGCGTTGCTGCCCCATGGATTCTGTGTGATTGAGGTGTAACCATGAGCGAAGAAAAACTCATCTCCGGCTACTGCCGGACACAGGACCAGAGCCGCATGGTGATGGTGGAATATACCCCCCAGGAGCTGCTGGATGTGGACTGCTCCTATGGCAGTTGCCCCTTTGCGGGGAGCTGCGAGATTGCTAAGGCGATTGGGGAATTGGTAAAGGTGCGTTAATTCTTGCGCCAATCCCGCCATATCCATCAAATTTGACCGCGTAAAACACTCCGACCCCGGGACTGCGCCTGGAGTCGGAGTGTTGTGTTTCTTCTGTTGCCCTGCTCCTCGGAAAAATGCCTATTGACAGCAGGCCTGAATGGTGCTATAATAACACAAAAATTTTCCGGCATAGCTGGATAAATTGAGCGTAACGCAGAAAGGAGACACGTCCATGAAGATGTTTGCCACCATGATGAATATGATGGAGATGTGCATGTGCCCCATGTGCAAGGTTTTTCATACCCATTTTTCGATGTGTCATCCCATCTGTTCATCCATTGGCGGTTGAAATCATCATACCCGCCGGATAGAATACCCACTCTGGAGGATGCTTCATCGGAGCATCCTCTTTTTAATTTGGAAAGGAGACGATACAATGAAACTGACTGCCGATTTCCTGGCCCGCCGAAACACCCGGCATGGGCGAATGTGTCCAATCGTCAATTCCCCTGCCGCACCTGCACCAAGACCCTTCACCCCAACAAATCACCATCAAAAATAAAGGAGAATCATCCCATGAAAAAGATCATCACCCTGACCCTGACCGCAATTCTGACCCTGAGCTGTCTCTTTGCCTTTACCGCCTGTGGAAACAGCGGATCCATCACCATCGCCATCCCCAACGATACCACCAACGAAGCCCGGGCACTGCTGTTGCTGGAAGCCAACGGAATTATCGAACTCAGCGACGAAGCCGGTATTGCCGCCACCATCCGGGACATCACCGCCAACCCTCTGGGCATCCAATTCCGGGAGGTGGAGGCTGCGCAGATTCCCAACATCCGTCAGGACGTGGACTATGCCATCATTAACTCCAATTACGCCATTGATGCCGATATCGACCCCATCAACGACTCCCTGCTGATTGAGGGCGCGTATTCCGCCTATGGCAACATTCTGGTGGTGGCTGAGGGCAATGAGCGGACACCCAAGACGCTGGCGCTGAAAGCCGCTTTGGAGAGTCGGCAGGTGGCGGACTACATCAGTGCCAACTACGGTGGCGCAGTGATTGGCACCGTAGCGGTTCCCACCGACGGCTATGACCCGAAGCTGGACTATGCCGCTCTGGCGGGGCAGACCATCACCGTAGCCGCAACCCCCGCACCCCATGCCGAAATCCTGACCGTGGTGAAGGAAATTCTGTCCGCCAGAGGGATTACCCTGAATGTGGTGGAGTTTACCGACTATGTCCAGCCCAACAATGTGGTGGACAGCGGCGAAATCGATGCCAACTACTTCCAGCATCTGCCCTATCTGGAGGACTTCAATGCCGAGAACGGGACAAAACTGGTCTGCGTGGCCACCATTCATGTCGAGCCGATGGGCTTGTACGGCGGCAAACAAGAGAACCTGAATGCGCTGGGTCTTGCCGGGGAGTGAAATCGATTGCAGACCAAATGAAGCAACCTGATTCCGGGACAGGGAAAAGAAATCGCCATGCCCCGACAAGGCAGACAATGGCTGAATCAGATAACCACCCCACGCAAAATCCATCCCACAGGCAGGAGTGAACATACCGTGATTGAAATTAAGCACTTATCCAAGACTTTTTCCGGTGCTGAGGGCAAGGTGGAGGCGCTGAAAGATGTGAGCCTGACCATCCCTGACGGAGACATTTACGGCATCATCGGCATGAGCGGTGCGGGCAAATCCACCTTGGTCCGGTGCATCAATATGCTGGAGCGACCCACCGAAGGCGCTGTCCTCATTGATGGGCAGGATATGGGCAGTCTGAACGAAAAGGCACTGCGACGAGCCCGGCGGGACATCACCATGATTTTTCAGGGCATCAACCTGCTGATGCAGAAGACCTGCCTGAAAAATGTCTGCTTTCCGCTGGAGCTGGCGGGTATACCCAGAGCCAAGGCGGAGGAGAAAGCCCGGCAACTGCTGGAGTTGGTGGGACTCCCCCACAAAGCCGAGGCTTACCCCGCCCAGCTCTCCGGTGGTCAGCAGCAACGTATTGCCATTGCCAGAGCCCTGGCAACAGAGCCCAGAGTCTTGCTCTGTGACGAAGCCACCTCGGCACTGGACCCCAGCACCACCCGTGCCATTCTGGAGTTGATTCGGGACATCAACCGGCGGCTGGGCATTACGGTCGTCATCATTACCCATCAGATGAGCGTGGTGGAGGCCATTTGTCACCATGTGGCCATTCTGGACGAGGGGCAGGTGGTTGAGGTGGGGGCGGTGGCGGATGTATTCTCCAAGCCCAGGTCCCCGGCAGCCAGACGGCTGGTCTTCCCGGAGGTTGCACAGGAGATTATCGCCCCCGCTCAGGGCATCCGTCAGCTCCGGGTCGTCTTCAATGGCGCACCGGTCACCCGTACGCCGCTGATTGCCCAAATGGCCATGGAAAAGCAGATAGCCGCCAGCATTCTGGCCGCCTCCACCCGGTCTCTGGGGGAGAAGGTCTATGGCGATATGCTTCTGGGCATCCCCGGTGACCCGGACAAACTTCAGGAGGCACTGGACTATCTGGGCAAAATTCCCGATATCTTTGCGGAGGAGGTACACTGACCATGTTGGAAAAAGCCTTTACTGCTGAAGCGGTGGCGGAGGCGCTGGACATCATCCGGACCGAGTTCCCGCTGGCGCTGTGGGAGACCTGTTATGTGACCATTCTGTCAACCGCCTTTGCCTTTCTCCTTGGGTTGCCGCTGGGTGTTATGCTGGTGGCGGGGGAGCCCGGCGGAGTGCGTCCACTGCCGAAATGGATTATGGCAACGCTCAATGGAATCATCAATCTCCTGCGCTCTGTGCCCTTCCTGATTTTGATGATTATGCTGATTCCCATGACCCGGGCGATTGTCGGCACGGCTGTGGGAACCATGGCTTCCGTGGTCCCGCTGGTTGTTGCCGCCGCTCCTTTTGTGGCAAGGCTGGTGGAGAGCAGTCTGCGGGAAGTTAGCCCCAATATTATCGAAGCCGCCCAGTCCATGGGAGCAAGCCCCATTCAGATTATCTGCAAAGTTATGCTCCCTGAGAGTTTCCCCAGTCTCCTGTCCGCCGCTACCATCGCCATCACCACCATTCTGGGCTACAGCGCCATGAGCGGCATCATTGGCGGTGGCGGTCTGGGCAAGATGGCCATCAACTATGGGTATTATCGTTACCGGTATTTGGTCATGTTTCTGGCGGTCGTCCTGCTGGTGCTGATGGTGCAGATTTTCCAGACCGTTGGCACCCGGCTGGCAACCCGACTGGACAAGCGGCTGAAGAAGGAGTAATGCAAAGCCCCACGGCACGGAATAACCCTGCCCCGGCGAGACGAGAAAATCTTGCCGGGGCAGATATTGTGCGCCATGGTTGTTGATGGGACAATCGGGGAATACCGGGGGATGTCTTTGCTTTTTTCCGCGCCAACATAGCAGATTTTGGGAACGTATTTTACATCCATTTGCCACTTCTTTCCCAATTCTTTAGGCGTTTCGTAGTGCCCAAGATGTTTTGACTGCTTCTTTGTGGACTCTACCTTCTTGCGACATCCCAACCGAACAAACACCCGGTACAACGAGCCAGGGTGCCTTTTATACGCCTTTTCTTGTTTCTACTTACCATACAGCTCGCAGATACTAATGGTGGGATTTCGGCGGTGAAAGTTTCGTATCCACGGTAACGCTTCTTCGGTATGGGCGTTCGGATGCTGCCGGTGCGGCCGATGTGATTTGGGCATAAGAGACTCCTTGGTACCGTCAAACTGCTTGTTCCAGCGCATAAGAGAAGCCTTTGAGATGTGATACCGGCGGAGTACAAAGTGGATATCCTTTGTCTTGCGGTACAGATTCACCGCCCCGACCTTTGTGCTCAGCTCGTGAGGCAAATAACGCTTGCTATACTTTTGGTTCTGTGTTATCATTGACATGGTGACTGAGACCTTTCGTTAGGATGTTGTGTGGTAACTCTATTCTAGCAAACTCGGTCGCCTTTTTCTATACCTAAGTCTCACATCAATTGTAACCCTACAAAATTCACAAAATCTCCATCTCCCGCCCTTGCAAAACCCCGTCAAAAATGGTAAAATAACATATTCAGAAAGAGCTTTTAGGAGGAATCTCCATGGAACGTAAAACACCGGTCATCGCCCCGGAGCGATTGGATGAACAGTTGGCAATCTGTGCCAAAATCCGGGAATACTGGCAGGCCCGGGGTGTGACCCCCGTGGCTTATGTGGAGACCTATGGTTGCCAGCAAAATGAGGCCGATTCTGAGCGGATTCGTGGCCTTTTGGCAGACAGTGGCTATGGCTTCGCCCAGGGGCCCGAGGGGGCTGATGTGGTGGTCATGAATACCTGCGCCATCCGGGAACACGCCAATCAGCGGGTTTTTGGCAACCTGGGCGCCCTGACCCATACCAAGCGCCGCCACAGCGGGCAGAAAATCTTCCTCTGCGGCTGTATGGCCGGTCAGCCGGAGGTGCAGGAGCGGGTAAAAAAGAGCTTCCCCCATGTCGATGGCCTGTTCTCCACCCATCACCTGTGGCAATTCCCGGAGATTCTCTGGCGTGTGCTGACCCGGGGTAAGCGGGTATTTTATATTGAGGATGAGCCCGGCTCTATTGCTGAGGGGTTGCCTGTCCGCCGGGACAATGACCTGAAGGCATGGGTCTCTATTATGTATGGCTGTAACAACTTCTGCTCGTATTGCATCGTTCCCTATGTCCGGGGGCGTGAGCGGAGTCGTGAACCGGGGGAGATTCTGGCAGAGTGCCGGGATTTGATTGCCCGGGGATATAAAGACATTACCCTTTTGGGGCAGAATGTCAACTCCTACGGTAAGGATCTGGGAGAAAAGATGGATTTTTCTGACCTTTTGGCAGAGATTGCCCGGATTCCCGGTGATTTTTTGGTGCGCTTTATGACCAGTCACCCCAGAGACGCCGGCGTGAAACTCTTTGACACCATGGCCAAATATCCCAAAATCGCCAAGCAACTCCATCTGCCGGTGCAGTGCGGCAATGACCGGGTGCTGAAAGCCATGAACCGCCACTATGACCGGGCGCGTTATCTGGAGCTGGTGCGTTATGCCAAGTCCGTTATGCCGGAGTTGGTGCTGACCTCGGACATTATTGTCGGCTTCCCCGGCGAGACGGAGGAAGAATTTGAAGATACCCTGACCCTGATTGAAGAAGTGGGTTATGATGCCCTCTTTACCTTTATTTATTCTCCCCGCCCCGGGACACCTGCGGCAAAATTGCCTGACCCCGCAACCCGGGAGGAGAAAAACCGCTGGTTTGACCGGCTGTGCCAGACCCAAAACCGGATTTCCGAAGACCGCCACCGGGCGTATATCGGCAAAGTCTACCGGGTGCTTCTCGATGGTATGGAGGGCAATCTGCTGACCTCCCGCACCGAAGGTGGCAGACTGGTGCGCCTGGAAGGAGACAGCAGTCTCATCGGACAATTCCGGGAAGTGGAGATTACCGGTGCTACCACATGGAGCCTGACCGGAAAACTGGTGGAGAAATAACCCCCCCTGAACAACCAAACGGAGCGGGTTTTTATGATATCGACTTCTATTGAGCGTTTTCTCCGCGAAGATGATTTCCGGTTTTTTACCCCCTAAACCACAGAAAGTGAGCGTAATACCATGGCTACCGAGCTGCTTACCCCCATGATGCGGCAATATCTGTCCCTGAAAGAGAAGAATAAGGACTGCATCTTGTTCTTCCGCCTGGGCGATTTTTATGAGATGTTCCTGGATGATGCCAAGGTCGCTGCCAAAGAATTGGACCTGACCCTGACAACCAGAGACAAGAATAAAGCTAAAGAAGAGCAAGTGCCCATGTGCGGTGTGCCCTATCACTCCGCAGAGGCGTATATTGGCCGGCTGGTGTCCAGAGGATACAAGGTGGCCATTTGTGAGCAGACCGAAGACCCCGCCAAAGCCAAGGGCTTGGTGGAGCGGGAGATTATCCGTGTGGTCACGCCCGGCACTGTCACCGCCAGCTCCATGCTGGATGAGAACAAGAACAACTATATGGCCTGTGTCTTTGGTCTTGACGGCGAGTATGGTCTGGCGTTCTGTGATGTCTCTACCGGTGCGTTTTATGCCACGGCGGCACAGGGCAGCGATGCCGAAGACAGAACCATGGCGGAGCTGGGCCGGTTCTCTCCCACAGAAGTGCTGGTGGGTGGCGACATCTCCGCTGAAATCAAAATGACCATTTATCACCGGCTAAACTGTTGCGTGGATGAGGCGCAGCCTGGGCAACTGGTTCAGGAGGATGCGGAAAAACTGCTGGAGCGCCACTTTGGTCACTCGCTGTCAGAGATGGCGCTGTCCGGTCAGGGCGCGGCGGTGGTGGCTTGCGGCGCACTTCTGCGTTTCCTTATGGAGAACCAGAAAACCGGCCTGAGCCACATCCAGAGCATGGAATACTATACAACCGGCAAGTTTCTGGAACTGGACATCACTGCACGACGCAATCTGGAGCTGACCGAAACCCTGCGGGATAAGAGTAAAAAGGGTAGCTTACTGGGCGTGCTGGACAAGACCGTTACGGCCATGGGCGGTCGCATGCTCCGCTCCTGGGTGGAGAAACCGCTACTTAATCCTGCGGAAATCAATCACAGACTGGATGCGGTGGAGGAATTGACTGCCATGCCCCTCCTGCGGGATTCTCTCCGGGAGGTCATGGGCAGCATCACCGACCTGGAGCGAATCATGGCCCGAATCGTCACCGGTACAGCCAATGGGCGGGATTTGCTGAGTCTGGCTCTGGGCTGTGAGCCATTGCCCCAACTCAAAGAGCGAATGGCGACGGTGCAGAGCGCCCTGCTGAAGCGTTATGCCGACGAGATTGACCCTGTGGACGACTGCCGGGAAATGATTCTCTCCACACTGGTGGATGAGCCTCCCTTCACCATTCGGGAGGGCAACCTGATCCGTAAGGGCGCAGACCCAGAGATTGACCGCCTGCGGGACATTATGGATGGCGGCGCGGGCACGGTGGTGAACATTGAAGCCAGAGAGCGGGAGCGCACCGGTATCCGCAATCTAAAGGTGGGCTACAACCGGGTTTTTGGCTACTACATCGAAATCCCCAAAAATGCCCAGAAAACCGTCCCCGCGGAATACATCCGCAAGCAAACTGTAGCCAGCGGCGAAAGATACATTACCCCGGAATTAAAAGAGCTGGAGTCTACCATTCTCACCGCCAAAGAGCGGATTGTGGCTATGGAATATGACCTGTTTGTCCGCCTCCGGGATTATATGGCTAAGCAGATCGCCAGACTGCAACGCAGTGCCACTGCTGTGGGCTCCGTTGATGCACTGGGCTCATTGGCGACGGTGGCCGCCAGACAGGGTTATTGCCGCCCGGAAATCGATACCAGTCCCTATATTCACATCAAAGAAGGTCGCCACCCTGTGGTGGAGCAGGTGCTCAAAGACAGTCTCTTTGTTCCCAATGATACCCAGTTGGGCGGCGAGGGCAATCAGGTGGCCATCATTACCGGCCCCAATATGGCGGGTAAGTCCACCTATATGCGCCAGGTGGCGTTAACGGTGATTATGGCGCAGATGGGTTCTTTTGTTCCTGCCCGGTCTGCCCGGGTGGGTGTGGTTGACCGGGTATTCACCAGAGTGGGTGCCAGCGACGATTTGTCTTCCGGGCGGTCCACCTTCATGGTGGAGATGACTGAGGTCGCCCAGATTCTTCGCCGTGCCACCGCCCGGAGCTTGCTGATCCTGGATGAAATCGGCAGGGGGACCTCTACCTTTGATGGTATGGCCATTGCCAGAGCCGTCTTGGAGTATGCGGCCAACACCCGGCATTTGGGTGCGAAGACTCTCTTTGCCACCCACTATCATGAACTGACCGAAATTGAGCAGGAACTGCCCAATGTGAAAAATTATAACATCGCCGTGAAGAAACGGGGCGAGAAGATGATCTTCCTCCGGAAGATTATCCCCGGTGCGGCAGACCAGTCCTATGGCGTGGAAGTGGCGAACCTGGCGGGACTGCCCGGGAGCGTCATCACCCGTGCCCGTCAACTGCTCAAGGCGTTGGAAACCGGAGCGGATACGGCCAAATCCACCGCCGGACGCAAACAGGCGCAACCGGAGCAGGACCAATTCTCCATGGCGGATATGGCGGCACTGGCTGTTGCGGATGAACTGCGAAAGCTGACGGTGGAGGCGCTGACCCCCATTGAAGCCATGAATGAGCTGTACCGACTGAAGCAAATGTTGGGAGGATAGATCCATGAACCTGTCACACCATTTGACCGTCCCTTTGAGACGGAGCGAGAAAATCTGGGGCTGGATTTACCTGCCGGTGTACCTGGTGCTTTTGGGTGAGTTTCTGGTTGCCGGGGCGGAGTACCTGGGTATGGATGTCACCACAGCCCACAGCCTGGCCGTCATCAACGGGGCATACTTCCTCATCAATTTTTTCTTGACCCTCCTGATTTTTCGGAGATTTCTCTGGCAGAATCTGCTGCAGGTTAAGAAGCGATTCTGGGGGTTTGTGCAGGCGGTGATTCTGGGCCTGGTCATGTACTATGTGGGCGCTATGCTGGTAGGCATCTTCATCAGTGTGGTTTCTTCCCCCAACCTGAGTAACCCCAATGACCAGAACATCACCAATATGGCGCAGGCCGCCCAGTGGATTATGGTACCCGGTACGGTTATCCTTGCCCCCTTTGCCGAGGAATGTCTCATGCGGGGCCTGCTGTTCCGGGGAATGTATGACCGGAGCAGGATTCTGGCCTTTATTCTGTCGGTGCTGGTCTTTGCGGTCATTCATGTGATGGGTTATGTGGACAGCGTTCCTTTGTCCCAGTTGGCCCTGAATTTTCTGCAGTATCTTCCTTCGGGAATTGCCCTGGCCTGGGCGTATGAGAAGGCCGATTCCATTTTTGCTCCCATCGTGATGCACTGCCTCATTAACAGCATTGCCACCTGGGTCAAAGCGTAAAGGAGAGAAACATGGCCATCATCAATCGATTGCCGCCCCATCTGGCCAACCTGATTGCCGCCGGTGAGGTGGTGGAGCGTCCAGCCTCCGTGGTTAAGGAGCTGGTGGAAAATGCGGTGGATGCCGGAGCGAAGAAAGTCACGGTGGAACTGCGGGACGGTGGCATGACCTTCCTGCGGGTTACCGATGACGGCTGCGGTATGGGCCCGGAGGACGCGAAGACTGCATTCCTGCGCCATGCCACCTCCAAAATCCGCACCCAGGAGGACTTAGAGGCCATTGGTACCATGGGCTTCCGGGGGGAGGCACTGGCTGCCATTGCCTCTGTCTCCCGAATCGACCTGCTGACCAAGGAGCGGGGGAGCGTTGCCGGCACATCTTTGCGCTTGGAGGCCGGTCAAGTGGTGGAGGAGTCGGAGGCCGGTTGCCCCGAGGGAACCACCATCATTATCCGGGATTTGTTTTTCAATACCCCGGCCAGAATGAAATTCATGAA
Organism: Oscillospiraceae bacterium; assembly: GCA_015067725.1. Classification (GTDB taxonomy): domain Bacteria; phylum Bacillota; class Clostridia; order Oscillospirales; family Oscillospiraceae; genus Faecousia. The sequence continues at coordinate 21,188 of SVLX01000013.1, forward strand.
GCAGGACTCTGTTGAGGGCGGTGCGGTATCCGGTACGGTACAGCGGCAGGCTCTCGCACACCCGGAAGTGGCTATGCGGCTGATTCGGGACGGCAAAGAACTGCTGAATACCCCCGGTGACGGCAAACTGCTGTCGGCCATGGCGGGAATTTATGGCAAAGAGGCCGGGACCTTTGTGGCGGTGGAGAGTCGCTGGGAGGGTAACCGCATTTGGGGCTTTGTGTCCCGTCCCACCCAGGCCAGAGCCAGCCGCACCCATCAGATTTTCTTTGTGAACGGCAGACCGGTCAAGTCCCGGCTGTTGCAATCGGCATTGGAAGAAGCCTACCGCAATCAGATGATGGTGGGCAAATTCCCCGCCTGTGTCCTCCATTTGGAGTTGCCCCGAAACCGGGTGGATGTGAATGTCCATCCCGCCAAGACGGAGGTAAAATTCCTGGCTGAGCCGGATATTTTCGACTGTGTGCGCTATGGGGTGCAGGCGGCACTGCGTCAGACGCAGGACAGACCTCAGGTGCGCCTGAGCCGGGAAGATACCCCGGAGGAGCAGACGCCCGCTTTCCCTGAAGCTCCTCAACAGCCCATAAAAGCTACCCCGGCGGAGTCTTCACTCCCGCCCCGGTACGCCCCCGGCAAGGCTACCCCCCGGAAAGGGGATACCGGACAGAAGCGGCCCGCCCCCGGAGAAGCCTTCCGCACCATGACGGCAGAGGAATTCCGCGGTTTTGCCAAGACACTGGAGGAAGCCCCCAGCCCCAGCCGGAAGCAAGCCCTCCGGACACTGGAGGCCATGGACACCATTCGGGTTGCCCAACCCCAGCCGGTACAGACCCCGGAGGGACCCATGATTGAAGTCCCGGCAGAAGTCTTAAAAGCTACCCCGGACAGTCCCGGTCAATCCGCCAAGGTCATCCGGGTCTATCTGCCCCGGGAGGAAAAGCAGGAAGAACCGCCGGAGAAACCCCAGCAGTCCTTCCTTCCTGAGCCTCAGCCGGAGGAAGCCCCCCAACAGGCAGAGCTCCCCATGCCACAGGGCATAAGTTGGCACATTCTGGGTGAACTGTTCAATACCTATATTGTAGTAGAGTCCGGGGATGAGGCTTATCTCATTGACAAACACGCCGCCCATGAGCGGATTCTCTTTGAAAAACTGCGGGCGCAGAACCATGAGATTTCTGCGCAGGAGCTGATGGTCAGCCGGGTCTGCCGGTTGGGTGATGAGCTGGCCGCCATTGTGCTGGAAAACCAGAGCCTGCTGGATGAGCTGGGCTATGGGGTAGAGGGCTTTGGCCAGGGGACGGTGATTCTTCGCCGGGTACCCATGGACTTAAGTCCGGAAGAAGGGGAAGACTGTCTGGAAAAGCTGGCACAGGATTTACTCTCCGGTCGCCGGGAAGACCGGGACAGCCTCCGGGATGAACTGCTCCACACCATGGCCTGCAAAGCCGCCATCAAAGCCGGATGGAACACCGACCCCAAAGAGCGGGAGGTATTGGTCAGAGAGGTTCTGTCCAGAGATGATTTGAAGCACTGTCCCCACGGAAGACCCATTTGCGTGAAGCTGACCAAAAAGCAACTGGAGCGGCAGTTTGGGCGGAGTTAGGCTAGTGGCGGTATCGGGCAAGGGACAAGGCAGATGTTGCGGGATGGAGAACTTCCTCCCCAGAACGGACGGTTCTGCACTTGTACGGATGGGTCATGACCTGTCCGGAACGAAAGCGCCGGTTAAACCACAAAGACGCTCCCCATGATTCGCAGGGAACACTCTTGCGTGTTCCGTGTTGTGCAACCGGGGACAGCCAATGAACGTACATTGCACCCAATACGCCTGTAGCGCGCGGCATCCCTGACGCGCACAGTAGGCAGTTGCGGATTCGCCGGAAGTCCAGTGCTTGCCGCTAGGTTGTACCGCAACTCCCTCCGCCTTCGGCACCTCCCTCTTGTGAGGGAGGCATTGGCTGGGGAGGCTTTTGCGGATTCGCCGGGGGTTGGGCGGTTGCTGGCAGGCACTACCGCCGGGCGCGTCAAGGATGCCGCGCGCTACGGTTGGTGCGGGTTTTGCGACGGATTGCGAATTCGCCGGAAGGTATGCGGGCAACCTCCCTCAAAAATCACTTCCCCGAAGGGGAAACATCACTGCGAAGCAACATCACTGGCGAAGCCAACATCACGCCGAAGGCGCATCACTGGCACAGCCCTGCTGTTTTATGTGTCAAAAGGAGCTGATTACCCATGGACAACATCATTTGCATTGCCGGGCCAACCGCCTCCGGAAAGACGGCGCTGGCTGTCCGGTTGGCGCAGGAACTGGACGGAGAAGTCATTTCCTGCGACTCCATGCAGGTCTATCGGAAGATGAATATCGGCACGGCGAAACCATCCATGGCAGAGCGGCAGGGGATTGTCCACCACATGATGGATGTGGCTGACCCCGATGAGCCCATGTCCGTGGGGAAATTCACCGACATGGCCGCCCCCATTCTGGAAGATGTCCTGTCCCGGGGGAAGACTGCTATTTTGGCCGGTGGCACGGGACTGTATATGGATGCCCTGATTCGGGGCAATGACTTCGCCCCTGTGCCCGCCACCGGATGCCGGGAGCGACTGCAGGCCCGGGCAGAGGCAGAGGGTGCGGCGGTACTGCTGGAAGAACTGCGGCAGGTGGACCCGGAAGCCGCCGGCAGACTCCATGTGGCGGACGAAAAGCGGATTATCCGGGCGCTGGAGGTATATCTGGAAACCGGAAAGACCATCACCGCCCACAATTTAGAGACCAAGCAAATCCCCGACCGCTATGACCCCTGCTGGATTGGGCTTAGCTACCCCGACCGGGCGGAGCTCTATGCACGGATTGACCTGCGGGTGGATTTGATGCTGCAGGAGGGGTTGATGACGGAAATCCGGAGTTTGCTGGATGCAGGACTGTCCCCCGGGGCGACCTCGCTTCAGGCCATCGGGTACAAGGAATTCCTGCCGGTGGTGCTGGAGGGCAGACCGCTGGAGGAGGCTGTGGAAGAAGTCAAGCGTTCTTCCCGCCGCTATGCCAAGAGACAGCTCACCTGGTTCCGGCGAAATGACAAAATCCGCTGGATTCCCCGGAACAAAAATCAGGGGAACGAAGAAGTTTTTCAATTGGCTCGGGGACTTATTCCCTTTTTCGACGAACAGAGATGATAGAATATAAGTATCCCAACAGAAAGAAGGAATACTTATATGACCGAACTCACAACCTTGCAGGAGACCATGCTGCGGCAGGTCACGAAGGAGCATATCCCTGTGACCCTCTTTCTCATGAACGGCTTCCAGATGCGGGGCATCATCATTGGCTTTGATGACCGCGTGGTGGTGCTGGTCACCGAGGGAAGACAGCAGATGATTTATAAGCATGCCATTTCCACCATGGTCCCTGCCCACCCCCTGAAGCCCATGACCGTGGGCTAAGACGCTCTGCCTGGTTTCATGGGCGGAGCCGGAAAGGACTTCTCCCATGAAACAGGGCGATAAATACATGAAAGTCATCATGCTGGTTTTGGCCATTATGGTTACCAGCTATGTACTATACAGCTTACTTCACGACCCATCCTCCGGGGTGCAGACGGTTCAGGCGGTGCTTTATTCCGCTAATGAAGGTGTCAGCGCCCAGGGGGTAATCGTGCGTTGTGAAGAACCCATATCCTCGGACTTCAGCCTCAATGTCACCGTCAAAGCTGAGGGTCAGCGGGTCGCCGCCGGAGAAGAAGTGGCGGTCAGCTTCATGGATCAGGGCGCATGGTCGCTCTATGAGGAAATGGAAGATATGGAGGACCGTCTGGAGCAACTCCGGCAGGCTCTGTCCTACCAGACCCAGCTTGCTGACAATGCCGCCGTCTCCAAAAAGCTGACCGAGGAACTGACCCAGTATGCCGCGCTGGTGTCTCAGGGGAATCTGGATGCCGCTCAGGAGCGGTCACAGAGCATTCAGGCGCTGGTTCTGCGGCAGAATGCGGGCGACGATGCACAGGGGAAACTGACCGCCCAGATTCATGCCCTGGAGCGGGAGGTTGCTGCCCTCCGGGACCGGTCGGCAGGATTCTTCTCCGTCACCGCAGCAAGACCCGGCTGGTTCTCCCGGAGCTATGACGGTCTGGAACTCCGGCTCACCCCGGAATACCTGAAATCCGCCACCCCGGCCGATTTGGAGGCGGTGCTCACCCACGAAGACAGCGACATGGGCTATTTTACCATTGGTCGACTGATTACCGACTCCGCATGGTACTACTGGACGGCGGTTGACCCCCGGTATTTGCAGGGCGTGGAGAAGGGCGACATCCTGTCTGTGGAACTGGTGTCCACCGCGCCGGTGGAGCTTAACATGGAGGTCTGGCGGGTGGACCGGACAAACGGTATTCTGGTGCTGACGACAGACCGGTACATGAGCCAAATCAGCGCCCACCGCTATGCCGGCGCGGATATTGTCTTTACCTCCTACTCCGGGCTCAGAGTGCCAAAGAAGGCCATTTGCTATGACGAGGCAACCGGAAGTGCCGGGGTCTATGTGTTGGTCAACCGGGAGGCGGTATGGAAGCCCGTCACCCTGATTTATGACATTGGTGATGCCTATATTGTGGAGCTGGACCAAAGCTCCACCGAAAATCTGTGGCCGGAGGATCTGATCCTCACCCGAACCGCAGGCCTATATGATGGAAAGGTGGTACAATAATATGTCCATTCGGGAAAATGTAGAGAAGCTACGCCGGGAGATTGACCTGGCGGCAGAGAAGGCCGGCAGAGATCCCCGGGAGGTCATGCTATGCGCTGCCACGAAAATGAACGATGCCGAAGCCGTCCGGGAGGCTATCCGGGCGGGCGTTGACTGCTGTGGAGAGAACCGGGTGCAGGAACTGACCGCCAAATCTGCCCAGGATGCTTACCGGGGAAGACCCGTCCACTTCATCGGCCATTTGCAGACCAATAAGGTGCGGCAGGTGGTGGGCAAGGTGGATCTGATTCAGAGCGTGGACCGGGTCGGTCTTCTGGAGGCACTGGAGAAAGAAGCCGCCCGTCAAGGTATCTGCCAGGAGATTTTGCTGGAAGTGAACATCGGCGGCGAGGAGAGCAAATCCGGCTTCACCACCGCCGAGGTGCAGGAAGTGGCCGCCAATTTTGCCGTCTATCCCCACCTGAAGGTGGTCGGACTCATGGCAATTCCTCCCATCAGCACCTTTCCGGGAGAAAATTCTCAATTTTTTTCGGAAATGCGTAACCTTTTTGTTGACATAAGGGAGAAAAAATACGATAATGTTACTATGGTGCACCTGTCCATGGGAATGAGCGATGATTTCGCCGATGCCATCGCCTGCGGAAGCACCATGGTGCGGGTCGGCACCGCCATCTTTGGCCCCCGCAATTACCATCAAGCCTGATGTAATTATAGATAAACTTAGGAGGAACTTTCACCATGGGTTTTTTTGACGAAATGAAGAAGCTCGTTCGCCCTTACGCCGATGATGAGGACGACTATGATGAATACGACGATTACGAAGACGAAGTAGAAGACGAGTACGAGTACGACGAGCCGGAGCGTACCCCCGCCCGCAGTGCCCGTGGCACCACCCGCCGCTCCACCGCCACCGCCGCTGCCGCTCCTGTCGCCCCCACATTCAGCGCCGGCACCGGTATGGATGCCCGCCGCCCCAACGGGGCAAAGGTGGTCAACATCAATGCCACCGCACAGCTCCAGGTGGTCATTGTCAAGCCCGAGCGGTTTGATAACGTCTCCGAAGTGGCAGACCATCTGCTGGAGAAGCACGCTGTTCTGCTGAATCTGGAGAGCACCGAGAAGAATACGGCCCGCCGCCTGGTGGACTTCCTCTCCGGTTGCGCTTATGCCCTGAACGGTAAGATTAAGAAGGTCGCCGCCTCCACTTACCTCATCACCCCCATCAACGTAGAAATCGTTGGTGACTTGGTTGAGGAGCTGGAAAACAGCGGAATGTACCTTTAATAACAGGTAAAGAGGAGATAATATGTTCACACCGCAGCAATTACAGCAGATTTCCTTTGACAAGGCTGTCTTCGGCGGCTATGATATGGACTCCGTGGATGAGGTGCTGGAGCCTCTGCTGGAGGACTATGAAACGCTCTATCGGGAGAATGCTACCCTCAAGAGCAAGATGCGGGTTCTGGTGGAAAAACTGGAAGAATACCGCAAGAATGAGAGCAGCGTAAAAGAGGCTCTCCGGGCAGCTCAGCGCACCTGTGACTCTATGGTCCGGGAAGCGGAGAAGAAGTGTCTGGATATGCTCAAGGCAGCCAAAGCTCAGGGCGGTGTTGTTCCCGCTCCTGTGGTGGACGAAAGCAAGCTGAAGGCTGTGCAGGCGGCAACACTGGAGTCCGTGGCACAGATGGAGGCCCAGATTCGCGCCATGAGCCAGACCCTTGCCCAACTGAAGACCACCGCCGCTCAGCCCGCTACCGCCGATGGCGGCAAGGCAGAGGAAGATGTGGCCCGGGAAATCGCCGAGAATTTAGAGCGCATCGTGGGTACTGCCGAGGAAGAAGCGCCCGTGGCACCCCGCCCCGCCACCGCCCACAGCGAAACCAAGGTGGCCACCCAGTCCAGCCGCTTTGCCGATTTGGATTTACAGTTCGGCAAGAATTACGACCCCACCAAGCGCTGACCCCCAAAGCAGGGGCAGAACAAGTGCATATTCCCCTGCATAGATGAGGACAGGCGGACGGACAGACTGCCAGCAGAGAGCTGCCGGATGGTGCAAGGCAGCAGGCAAGTGACCGACCCGTATCCCCTCGGAGCAGCCCCCCGAACAGAGCATCACTATCCCAGTAGACGGGGCCGGGTCGTGCGCCCGATACAGCGCACAGCTTGAGTGCCGGGAGCTTTCCCGGAAAAAGAGTGGTACCGCAGAGGTATAATGCGCCTTTGTCTCTTTATGCATGGAGACGAAGGCGCTTTTTGCTGGGGTTTCCGCTCCGGGGACTTCTGCAACTACAGGCCCGGCGCAACGCACCACGAACCTTGTAGCGCGCGGCATCCTTGACGCGCCATCCCCACCGTGTCCACAGGCATAACGATTAACGCAAAACCTCACCCACCGGGAAAACTCCCTCCCAGAGGGAGCTGCCGAGCGAAGCGAGGCTGAGGGAGCAAACCAGAAGTGCCCAGCTTATATACTCCCTCCGGTCACTGTCGCGAAGCGACTGAGGGAGCAAACCTTGCGGGTCTGCTGGGCATTGCAATTTTATGGCGGACTGCGGATTCGCCGGGAGGTTCTGCTTGTTGTTGCCTTCTACCGCCGGGCGGGTCATGACCACGCCCCTACAAAATCACTTCCCGAAGGGAAACATCACTGCGTCAGCAACATCACTGCGCAGCTTCACCAGAGGGCAGGTGCTTGTCGGCAGGCTCTTCTGCCGATGCTTTTGAGGGCATCGCACCCTACCGAAGGTTTCCCGGGTTCGCTGGAGGCAGGTTGTTGCGGAGGGACAGGGGCGTCGAAGGCGCCGCCTCCTACGAAGTCACTTCCCCACAGGGGAAATTTCACTGCGTTTGCATTTTCGCCGAAAATCCTTGTCCTGTTTTTCTTAGGACAATCTTAAAATAAGCATATTTAATTTATGGAGGAACATCCAAAATGGACTACAAGAAAACCATCATCACCCCCAAGACTTCCTTCCCCATGAAGGCGGGTCTGCCCAACCGTGAGCCCGGTATGCTGGAACGCTGGGAACAGCAGGACATTTACAGCGCCCTGCTGGAAAAGAACCAGGATTGCCCCCGCTTTGTGCTGCACGATGGCCCTCCCTTCTCCAATGGCGATATTCACATGGGTCATGCCCTGAACAAGACCCTGAAGGACTTCATTGTCCGCTCCAAGGCCATGGAAGGTTACTATACCCCCTATACCCCCGGCTGGGACAACCACGGTATGCCCATTGAGTCCGCCATCATCAAGAAAAATAAGCTGAACCACAAGACCATGTCTGCCGCCGATTTCCGCACCGCCTGCGCCGACTTCGCTCAGGACTACATCGACCGGCAGATGGTGGGCTTCAAGCGGCTGGGCGCCATTGGCGACTGGAAGCGGCCCTATAAGACCATGGACAAGGCTTTCGAGGCCGAAGAAGTGAAGGTCTTTGGCGCCATGTATCTCAATGGTCACATCTATAAGGGCCTGAAGCCCGTCTATTGGTGCCCCAAGGACGAGACCGCTCTGGCTGAGGCTGAGATTGAGTACGCCGACGACAAGTGTACCTCCATCTATGTCAAGTTCGCCGTGGCCGATGATCAGGGCAAGCTGGCTGAGTTCGGCGGCAAGGACAATACCTATGTCATCATCTGGACCACCACCCCCTGGACTCTCCCCGGCAACCTGGCCATTGCCTTCCATCCCGATGAGGAATATGTGATTCTGGATGCCGGCAAGGAGCGCTATATCGTGGCCAAGGCGCTGGCCGAGAAGACCATGAAAGAGGGCGGCGTGGAGTCCTGGACCGAAGTCGCCTCCTTCCCCGGCAGATTCTTTGAGTATATGACTGCCCAGCATCCCTTCCTGGAGCGCACCAGCTTGATGGTCATGGCGGACTATGTCACCATGGACTCCGGTACGGGCTGTGTCCACACCGCTCCCGGTTTCGGTGCTGACGACTATCAGACCTGCCGCCGGTACAATGTGGAGCTGATTGTTCCCGTGGATGAGCACGGCTGTCAGACCGAAGCCGCCGGTAAGTATGCCGGAATGTACTATGAGAAGTCCAACGAGGCCATTCTGGCGGACATGAAGGAATCCGGCGCTCTCTTTGCCTCCGAGGAAATGGTTCACTCCTATCCCCACTGCTGGCGCTGCAAGAACCCCATTATCTTCCGTGCCACCCCCCAGTGGTTCTGTTCCGTGGACTCCTTCAAGGAGAAGGCCATCGAAGCCTGCCGGGAAGTCAAGTGGTTCCCCGCATGGGGCAAGGAGCGGATGGAGGCCATGATTCGTGAGCGTGCCGACTGGTGTATCTCCCGTCAGCGCCGCTGGGGTCTGCCCATCCCCGTGTTCTACTGCTCCGACTGCGGCAAGCCTGTCTGCACCCAGCAGACCATTGACCACATCGTGAAGCTCTTTGGCGAATTCGGCTCCAATGTCTGGTTCGACCGGGAGGCCATGGATTTGATTCCCGAGGGTTTGAGCTGTCCCCACTGCGGCGGCAAGCACTTCGAGAAGGAGACCGACACTCTGGACGGCTGGTTTGACTCCGGCTCTACCCACTACTCCAGCCTCCGCCGGGACGACGAGCAGAATTGGCCCGCCGATGTGTATCTGGAGGGTGCTGACCAGTATCGTGGCTGGTTCCAGTCCAGCTTGCTGACCGCTGTTGGCGCACTGGGTATGGGTGCTCCCTTCCGTCAGGTGCTGACCCACGGCTGGACCGTTGACGGCAACGGCAGAGCCATGCACAAGTCTCTGGGTAACGGCGTTGACCCCATGGACATTGTCAAAGAATTCGGCGCTGACATCATCCGTCTGTGGGCCGGTTCTTCCGACTACCATGCCGATGTCCGCTGCTCCAAGGAAATCTTCAAGCAACTCAGCCAGAACTACCTGAAGTTCCGCAATACCGCCCGCTACTGTCTGGCCAATCTGGAGGGCTTTAACCCCGACAATCTGGTCGCCCCCCAGGATATGCCGGAGCTGGACCGCTGGGTGCTGACCAAGCTGAATAAGCTGATTGAGGTCTGTATCCGGGCTTATGACAACTATGAATTCCACATGGTGGCCCATGCCATCAATGATTTCTGCGTGGTGGAGCTCAGCAGCTTCTATCTGGACATCATCAAGGACCGGCTGTACTGCGAGGATGCCGACGGCATGAAGCGCAGAGCCGCCCAGAGCGCATTGTTCCTCATTGTCGATGCCATGGCCAAGCTCTTTGCCCCCATTCTGGCCTTCACCTGCGACGAAATCTGGCAGGCTATGCCCCACAGAAGCACCGATGACGGCCGGAACATCGTCCTGAACCGGATGCCTCAGGCTTACACGGAGTACGCCCTTGCCCCCGAAGCCATGGCCAAGTGGGACATGACCCTGAAGCTCCGTCAGGATGTGAATGCCATTCTGGAGACCGCCCGTGCCGCCAAGCGGATTGGCAAGGCGCTGGAGGCCCATGTGTCTCTGGAGGCCACTGACGAGACCGCCAAGACCACGCTGGAGGCTGTTGCCCATCTGGATTTGGCAGAAATCTTCATCGTCTCCTCCTGTGCACTGGAGCAGACCCGGGAAGATGCCACCGTGGGCATGGGCACCAACTTCCCCGGACTGAAGATTGGTGTTACCGAAGCCCGTGGCGAGAAGTGCCCCCGCTGTTGGATGCACTCGGAGCAGGCTGACGAGAATGGTCTGTGCCCCCGCTGTGCAGGTGTTGTGGCAAGACTGCCTCAGGAGATGTTGGAGCTGTAATGCTGTTTAAGACCCCAATGCAATAAGAAAATGTGCCGCCCATCAGGATGTTGCTGTCCCGATGGGCGGCATGGTTTTGTTTTGGGGAAGGAAGTGGTGGAAGTGTGATGTTCTTGTGATGTTTTGAGGGAGAAGTGTTATGTTTCTGGGGAAGAAGTGAAGAAAGTGTGATGTTCTTGTGATGTTTTGGGGAGGAGTGTTATGTTTCTGGAGGAGAAAGTGAAGAAAGTGTGATGTTTTGGGTTTACAATCCGCTTTTTTTGTGATACCATAGAGGAAAGGAGGGAGAGCGATGGTTGAACAGGAACTTCTGGCGTTAATTCAGCAAATTCAAACCCGTGGGTGCGAAGAGCAGACAACGGAAGTGAAGACCGCCCGCGGTGGATGTCCGGAAAGATTGTATGATACCATCTCGGCCTTCGCCAATCAGGACAGCGGTGGCGTCTTCGTGTTTGGTCTGGACGAAAAGAATGGATTCAAAAAAGTCGGCGTATATGACCCGCAGGATTTGCAGAAAAAGGTCATGGAGTACTGCGAGCAAATGACACCAGTTGTTCGACCTGTGTTCACGGTCTGTAACGAGGGTGAGCTGGTGTTTGTATCCGCAGAGATTCCGCCAACGGATTTGACAGACCGCCCCTGTTTTAAGACGGCCAAGGGGAGACTGAATGGATCCTATGTCCGTGTGGGTGATGCAGATAAGCCCATGACGGAGTACGAAGTTTATAGTTATGAAGCATTTCGGAAAAAATACAGAGACGATATTCGCCCAGTCGAACGTGCTTCTTTTGCATCGCTGGACAGGTCTCTGGTTTCGGCATATCTGGAGCGAAAGAAAAGAGACCGACCCAATTTAGAAACCATCCCCATAGAGCAACTATATGAATTAACCGGTATCACACGGGACGGACAAATCACCATGACCGCTTTGTTGCTTTTCGGGCTGTACCCGCAGGCTTACTTCCCTCAACTCAGCATCAACGCAACCTGTATCCCCAGCAAAGAAATGGGTGTTGTGGACGATATGGGGAATCGTTTTGCCGACACAAAGCATATCGAAGGAACACTCACGGATATGCTGAAGGAGGCATTGGCGTTTGTCCGGAAGAATATGCGTGTCGCAACAAGAATTGATGCCGAAACCGGAGAACGGGTCGATATTCCCCAGTATCCAATGGATGCTGTCCGTGAAGCAATCTTAAATGCACTGGTTCATCGGGACTATAGTTTTTGTACGGAAGGTATGCCCATCCAGTTGCTGATGTACAGTGACCGGCTGGAAATCAGCAACCCCGGCGGGCTGTACGGACGATTGACTGTTGACCAACTGGGAAAGGCTCAGCCGGACACCAGAAACCCGGTTTTGGTTACGGCCATGGAAACGCTGGGGGAAACGGAAAACCGATACTCCGGTATCCCCACAATACGCTATGCCGCAAAAAAACTATGCCTGCCCGAGCCGCAGTTTTTAGACTCCCGCAGCAAGTTTACCGTCACCTTGTATAACGCAACCAATGTGGAGACCGTCACTCCGGCTGAAGCGCCGGCGGTCTTGTATGGAGATGAAAAGGGCCTGATTCCGTTTTGCCGGACACCCCGTAGCCGTGCAGAGATTTTGGAGCATCTGGCTTTTTCCTCCAGTCAGTATGCACTGCGCCGCTACCTGCATCCCCTCTTGCAGGCTGGTGTCATTCGGATGACCAATCCGGATAAACCCCGCAGTCCCAACCAGAAGTACTATACTGCGGAAGGGATATGACTTGAAAGAGCAAGCCGCTTGATCGGTGTTTACCGTCTCACGACAGAAAGGAGAACAACATGAACATCTACTTATCTACCGACATTACCGACGGGAAGAAATCGGCAAAGCACCACGACCGGGAACTGGTGGCGCAGTCTGTGCCGGAATCCCAAGCCCGCGCGCTGGAGCAGGCAGAAGACCGGTTTGATGCCGCAGAGCACCAGGGCAAGCTCCCGCTGGGGCTGCGAATCGTCCAATATGTGGCCGGTTTCTGTGCTTTCATTCTGGCAATTGGCATTTGGAGAAGCGAAGTTTCTGTGGAGCAGGCGTTCCACAATGCCCCGTGGCTGTTCTATATTCTGGGGGTTACTGCCCCAATCTGGGGTATCCTGACCCTCTGGGCACGGCTGAAAAAGCGGAAGAATGATGCCAGCGAAGAGGCCATTGTCGCAGACAGCCGCCTGTATACCACGAAGGAAGTCTCTTTCTCCATGCTGGATGTCCCTGAGGATGCACCTGCTGTGGATGTCCTCGTGGGCCGGTACAAGCACAAGGACGGCGAGGTCAAAATTCTGGGTGCCTCGGACAATGTTATGCTGAATCCCCAGTTTCGCATCTTCGTTCAGGACGGCAAGCTGTGCCTGGCGGACATCCATGACCGGCATGAGATTGACCTCGCTGCGATTACCGGCATCCGCACCTTCAAAAAGCAGGTGCGAATCATGAACTGGAACAAGGAAGTGCATTTTTCTGCCGATAAGTACAAGCCCTATAAGCTGGTCTCCAACCAGTATGGCATTTACCTGAAATCCTACCATGGTCTGACTTTCCACCATGGGGACGAGGACTGGATGCTGCTCTTCCCGCCCTATGAACTGCCGGTTTTCACCCAGCTCACCGGAAAAACCGCCTCCACCGTATAACGAGACGAAAGGAAACACCCTTGAACATCTTTTATTCCACCAATCCAATCCATGAAGCCCTGCGCGCCGCCCCCGGGGATGCGCTTCTGGTCAGCCGGGATACCCCTGCGCCGGAGGATGCGCCCCGGCTGGAAATTCTGGCGGTGCAATATGACTTCACCACCGGCGGCAAGCTGAAGCTGCTGGGAATCCTGCCGGGGGAGGACGGTGCGCCAAATCCCGTCTTCCGGGCCTTTGCGCCGGAGGAAATGCTGTATCTGGAGAATGCCCGGGGGAGGTATGCCATCGGCTTGACCACATTCCGGAGACTTGCCCGCAGTCGGCGGCGGCGGGTGCTGGTGCGGGGTCTGGATGAGCAGGGGCGCACCTGCCACAAAAGGGGACTGCATTATTACTATATTCTGGACTTGCACATTTCCGGTGAGGATTACCGGATACTCCTGCCGGAGTGGTCGGTTGCCGAACTCTGCCGCATCACCGGCTGGGTGGTGACGGACAATGGCAAGTCGGAGTACAGGGAGAAAAAAGCCCCGGTGCCCATTCGCCGGACCAATCTCTGCGGGGGATGCGTGTAATCTCCCGGTGCTTGTGGATGCCGTAAAATGATTCTCTTTCGGAAAAAGAGGGAGTTCTTGTCATTTTTCACAAGCAACCCCCCGAAAATTTCCTGAGATTATACTTGCAATTTGGGGCGGAATGGTAGATAATAAACCCATATTAAAGCGGTATCCGGCCATATTTCCCGGTCGGATCCACAACCCACGGCGAGAGCCGCAAACAGAAAGGAATGGTCAACTATGGAAATCATCAAAAGACCGGAAACCATGGCCCGTATCACCACCCCCGAGCTGGCAAAGGAATTCATCGACCAGCAGGTTGCTGAGGTCCGTGCCCAGGTGGGCGACAAGAAGGTTCTGCTGGCGCTGTCCGGCGGCGTGGACTCCTCTGTGGTGGCCGCACTGCTGATTAAAGCCATCGGCAAGCAGTTGGTCTGCGTTCATGTAAACCACGGTCTCATGCGTAAGGGCGAGAGTGAAGCTGTTATTGAGGTCTTCCGGAATCAGTTGGACGCCAACCTGATTTATGTGGATGCCACTGACCGTTTCCTGGATAAGCTGGCCGGCGTTGCCGACCCCGAGACCAAGCGGAAGATTATTGGCGGCGAGTTCATTCAGGTCTTTGACGAGGAATCCGCCAAGCTGGAGGGCATTTCCTTCCTGGCTCAGGGCACCATTTACCCCGACATCATCGAGTCCAAGGGTGTCAAGGCCCACCACAATGTGGGCGGTCTGCCTGAGGATATGGAGATGGAGCTGGTTGAGCCGGTGAAGCTGCTGTACAAGGACGAGGTCCGTGTGGTGGGCGAGGCTCTGGGTCTGCCCCATGCCATGGTCTATCGTCAGCCCTTCCCCGGTCCCGGTCTGGGTGTCCGCTGTCTGGGTGCCATCACCCGCGACCGTCTCCACGCCCTGCGGGAGGCCGATGCCATTCTGCGGGAAGAATTCGAGAAGAACGGCTTAGAGGGCAAGGTCTGGCAGTATTTCATCGCTGTGCCCGACTTCAAGAGCGTCGGTGTCCGGGACGGCAAGCGGTATGACGGCTGGCCCGCCATCCTCCGTGCGGTCAATACCACCGATGCCATGACCGCCACCATCGAGGAGATTCCCTATGCCCTGCTGAACCACATTACCCAGCGGATTACCACGGAGGTGGAGGGAATTAACCGGGTGGTTTATGATCTGACGCCTAAGCCTGTGGGGACGATTGAGTGGGAATAAGCCTACAGGTCATAAAAGCTCAGTCATCACCGGGCTTTTTAAGGATTTGAGCCATTCGTGGCAACGAAATGGAAACAAAACTTCATTATTCAACAAAAAGAGCTAACTGATTTTGATTAAGTCAGTTAGCTCTTTTTTTGCGTCTATATTAGATTACCAACGAGTTCGCTTATCAAAGCACCAAGGAACATCGAGATGATAGTCCAGATAAATTGAATCCACCAAGTATCTTTACAGAAGTTCAAGATACCCTGGATGGACACACCATAAATTTCGGTCCACTTCGAATTTACCTTCAATGTATTATTGACAGCTCGATTAAGAATATTTGCAAACACATCTACCTTTCTAAGAGTGGACATATGAAGTTTGACATACTCTCGGTTTGCGAATGCATCAGCCTCCTGCTGCCCGTTAAGATAGTCCTTTGCTTTAATACCGTTTTGCTCCAACAGCTTTTCCATGCGAGGATGCCCCGCATAGCCTACTCCGTAACAGTTAATAAGTTGGCGAGCAAGGTCAATCTTGTTGGCGTCTGGGATTTTATACGGATCACCACCTAAAACGGAATAACGATGCTCGATTGCCTTAAAGCCATAATTCATATCTCTCATGTTCCAGTGAATCCAGAAATACGTCTTATGCTCTTTAGCGTACTCGAAAAATTCAGCCAACATGGCTTTTTCCAGTTCATCATAGTGGCTCTCAATATCAGTAACATCGACATGAGTTTTTTCAGCCATTTTGTGAATGGAGAACGAATCCGTTTGGGCATTTGCATAATCATAAACCGCAATTGAAGTAATACGGGGGGTATGTCCGTCCTTAATATCATAAAAGCTTTCACAAGAGTAATGAATGATCAGATAGTTCTGAGGGTTAGCATCAATTTCGTGAAAAAGCTTTCGTGCGTTTTTGTGTCGTGTATACTGCATTACTCTTCACCCTCTTTCAAAGCCTCAACAAGCATATCGCTGAGTGCCTGCGAAGGAACTTTCACCCAACGCTGAGTGGTATCAAATTCGGGATAACGATAACGCCAACGGTCGTATTCTTACTGCGTATTCTCGTCCCAAATTCAGCCTTAGTATACCAAGAAATTCCAACAAAGTCAACAAAAACCCCAATATTTTACATGCCCAATCCAAATTCTCATGCTTTTTCTGTTGACTTTACCCCCATGTTCGCATATAATGAAGTTGGCAGATAGGCGTCATCCTATCGGTGTGACTGGCACCTAAAATCCGAAAGTGATACAGGCTCGTGGCCTGGGCGTTGGCGGGCAACAGAAAAACCCGAAAGTGATGCAGGGTGTAAAAACCTGAGCGTTGGCGGACAACAGAAAAACCAGTCGTTCAAAAAGGGAGATGCGTAGCGTTGTGGCGTTGCAGTCTCCCTTTTTCTAATCCTAAAGAAACCGAGAGAAATATTCATGGGCCGGTATACCAAGAAAGACGCCATCCGTATCGTAAGTGCATGCGCAAAACAATATCGGGAGCATCTGGTCAATCGCTCCCTGCTGTTCCTCTGCATGGACAAGCATGGCAAGGCTGACGCAATTGAGTTCACTTTCGACATTAGCAACTTCCTGCACTTAACTGGGCTGAAGTTGGTGAACCGGAAGTGGCACGGTTCCAGTGAAGCTGGTTCTAAAGATCGGGAAATCAGCGCTTCGGATTTCTATGAGAAGTGTCTAAACTACAAACTCCGGGAGGACGATTTCTACTTTTCCAAGGATGGAACCACCGAATTGAAACTGGATGTGCTACCCTCCCTGCTGACGAAGAACCTGACGGCAAAGATGGTTGGCGACTTCCACTCTGACAAGCCTAAGCTTCTGACTGAGAAGTTGGCGGGTGGTCAAGTTGCCTGTATGGGCTTTACCAGCGACCGCAAAACTGGTCGTTTCGTCCCCAATACCGTCATCAAAGATGATATTCGGAAGCACACCTGCAAGCCCCTGCGTGTGATTGCCTGTTACCGAAAAAACCGAGGCGATTCCCGGTATGGTGAGGTTACTTATTTGGCAAGCGGAATTGACTGGGATACGGTGGAGTATCCTGCGGAATACACATACCTGAAGAATTTCTTGCTGGTAACACATATGTAACGGGTTCAAGGGGAAATCTCAAAGGCGTATTTGTGCTTCTATCGGAATATCTCTGTTAAGCAATATCTGGCGCTTACCTCGGACAACATCATCCGGGGTCTGACCCAAAAATCCCCGGGTGAAAACTTTGCATGGAATCGCCCTTGCCTTCAATATGACCCTTGCAGAATTTTTGGATTTCTCCCAACGCAATGCCTATGAGCTTGATCAGGAGGATAAGGACTGATTCTCTGGGCATTTTCCAAACCACCCCCCCGCCGCACCGCAAAAAGACTTTGGAGGTATCGGAACGATGCAGAAAACAGACAAACTCACCATCCGCAACAGCACAGCGGAATTCCTGATTTTTGAAGCCCAAAGCCAAGCCGATTCTATTGAGGTGCGCTATGAGGACGAGACCCTGTGGCTGACCCAAAAAATGATGGCGGCGCTGTTTGATGTGAATGTTCCCGCCATTGCAAAGCATCTGCAAAACATCTATGAAGAAGGCGAGCTGGACAAAGCCTCAACCATTTCCAAAAAGGAAACAGTTCAAAAAGAAGGCACACGAAACGTAACCAGAATGATTACGCACTATAATCTCGATGCCGTTATCTCCGTGGGCTATCGGGTCAACTCCATGCGAGCCACCCAGTTCCGGCGGTGGGCGACGCAGGTGTTGCGGCAATATGCCATCCGGGGTTACGTTCTGGATCGCAAACGCATGGAGAACGGTGCCTTTTTGGGTGAAGACTACTTCCAGAGATTGCTGGAGGAAATCCGGGAGATTCGTCTCAGCGAGCGGAGATTCTATCAGAAAGTGACCGACCTGTTTGCCACCAGTCTGGACTATGACAAGGCTTCTCCCTTGGCGAAACGGTTTTTTGCCACGGTACAAAACAAGCTTCATTACGCCGTGACCGGAAAGACGGCGGCGGAGCTGATTCGCCAGCGGGCAGACAGCAGTCAGGCAAACATGGGGCTAAGCCACTGGGAAAAGAGTCCGGAGGGGAAAATCCTGCGTACAGATGTGACGGTGGCCAAAAACTATCTCCAAAAAGAGGAACTGGAGAGTCTGGGGCGGATTGTCAGCTCGTTTTTGGATCTTGCAGAGGACCATGCCAAGCGCAGAATTCCGCTGACCATGGAGGATTGGACGAAGCGGGTGGACCGCTATCTGGAGCTGGCAGATTATCCGGTGCTGTCCCATGCCGGCAAAATCACTGCTGACCAAGCGAAGGAATTTGCCCTCAGTGAGTTTGAGAAGTTCCGGGTTTTGCAGGACCGGGGGTATGTGAGTGATTTTGACCGGCTTGTGGAAAGTACCGACAAGCCGGGTGGGGAGGAATAAGGTTGTTGGTTGCAACGGATGGGGGCAAGGATGGAATACGCACAGCTCTATATCAACCGAATCCGCCAGTTGTGCAAAGTCCACAGTATCACCATCAGCCGTCTGGCTACCGTGAGCAACATCCGGCAGTCCACCTTAGACAACATCCCCCGGGGTCTGACCCCAAAATCCCCGGGTTAAAACTTTGCACAAAATTGCCCTTGCTTTCAATATGACACTCGCAGAATCTCGGAATTTCTCCCAACGCAATGCCTGGGCGTTTGACCAGGAAGACGAAGAATGAGCCTTTGACCGGGTTGCACCGATATCGTTGAGGAGATTCCTGCCGAAAAGATAAAGAGCCAGCTGATCCGGAATGGGTCGGTTGGCTCTTTTCTGCACCCCGTGCCGGCGGCTACCCCACCCCTCACCAAAAATCCCCCCAAAAATTTGGACAATATGCCAATTGGACATCTGTCCCTGACCGTGGTATGATGTACCCAACAAAACCAACAAGGAGATGATGACCATGGCCAGCTATAGAGAAAGCTATGCCGGAAAGATCAGCCGTAAACTTTTGAAGAAACAGCGGATTATCGCTGTGGCCGCCGGACGGGAACCGGCGGATTTGGTGCTGAAGAATGCTACCTATGTCAATGTATTTTCCAATGAGCTGTGTACCGATGATATCGCCGTGGCTGAGGGACTTATTGTGGGTATGGGTAAGTACTCCGGCAAGGTGGAGGCCGACATGACCGGCAGAATCGTCTGCCCCGGTTTTTTGGATGCCCATATCCATTTGGAGAGCGCTCTGGTCACCCCCCGGGAGTTTGCCAAAGCTGTCTTGCCCCATGGCACCACCACCGTCATCTGTGACCCCCATGAGATTGCCAACGTTATGGGTACCGACGGTATTGACTATATGCTTCAGGCCACTGAGGGTTTGCCGCTGGATGTCCATTTTATGATTCCCTCCTGCGTCCCGGCAACGCCCATGGATGAAGCCGGGGCCGTGCTGGATTACCGGGCAATCGACTCCTTCTTTGACCATCCCCGGGTGCTGGGTCTGGCGGAGATGATGAATTTTCCCGGGGTCATTGCCGGAGATGGCGACACGGTGGCGAAAATCGTGGCTTCTCAGGCCCATCATAAGAAGATTGACGGTCATGCACCCGACCTGAAGGACAAGGACTTAAATGCCTATATGGCTGCCGGGGTCTACTCCGACCATGAGTGCCACGATGCGGACGATGCTCTGCTGAAGTTGCGCCGGGGTCAGTTTATCATGATTCGTGACGGTACGGCCGCCCGGAATCTGGAGGCGTTGATGCCTCTGCTGTGTGACAAGTATTATGATCGGTGTATGTTCTGCACCGACGACAAACACCCCAGTGACCTGCTGGAAAAGGGTCATATGGATTACATTATCCGCAAGGCAGTGTCTTTGGGTTGTGACCCCATCATGGCGGTGCAGGTGGCTTGTCATCACGCCGCGCGGTATTTTCTTCTGAACAACCGGGGCGCAATCGCTCCCGGCTATCTGGCAGACTTCGCCATTGTCAACAACCTGACGGAGTTCAAGGTGGAGACGGTCTATAAGCGGGGCATACTGGTCTATGACCGGGGTGAGCTGGTGGACATTCCTGCACCCCAGATTGAACCCTGGCTGGAGCAGCGGGCGCGCGATACCTTCCGTCTGGCCAAACTGACCCCGGAAAACTTTGCCGACCGGCGACCCAGAGCCATTATCGGTATGGTGTCCGGCGAAATAACCACCACCGACAATGGCTATGCCACAAAGGTGGATGTGGAGCGGGACATGTTGAAGATTGCTGTGGTGGAGCGGCACAAGAATACGGGGCACATCGGTTTGGGCTATCTGCAGGGCTATGGGTTAAAGCGGGGCGCAATTGCCACCTCTGTCTCCCATGATAGCCACAATATCATTGTGGTCGGCGCCAATGACGCGGATATGGCGCTGGCGGTGAATCAGGTGGCCCAATCCCGGGGCGGCATCACCGTGGTCTGTGACGGTCAGGTTTTGGCGGAGTTGCCGCTGGAGGTTGCCGGACTCATGAGCATGGACACGCTGGTGAATGTGAATGCCAAACTGGAGCGGGCGAAGGATGTGGCGCACAGCCTGGGTGTCAGCCGGGGCATTGACCCGTTTATGACGTTGTCCTTTATGGCGCTGCCGGTGATTCCCACCCTGCGGCTCACCACCCGTGGTGTGGTGGATGTGCTGAGCCAGCAATATGTCTAAAGTAAGCCGGACAAAGCCGTAAATATTTTGTGAAAAATACACTTTTTGCTTGCTTTCTGGTGGGCATTGGTGTAGACTATTGGTGTTGACCCCACAAGATTCCGGTTTTGGAGGCACATACCATGGACTATTCAACCATAGCCCTGTTCAGCGATCTGGATGGAACGTTACTGGATTCCCGGCGTCGGGTATCCCCGGAGAATCGGGATGCTCTGGAATACTTTATTGCTCAGGGGGGTCTGTTCGGCATATCCACCGGCCGTGCGCCTGCCAATGCCCTGACACTGGTGGGGAATTTGCCCATGAACTCCTGGTCAGTGGTCCTGAACGGGGCTGAGGCATACCACTTCCCCACTCGCACCGTGGCTTTTCCCAGAACCCTGACCCGGATTCGGATGGCGGTGTTCCTGCAGGAAGTGCTGGAAAAATTGCCGGAGGTCATGGTCATGGTCTGCAGTGAAAGCCGGATCTTCTTCCTCTCCGACAGAGAACGGATGGACCGGGACTTTTTGGAGACCCATCAGCCCGCCCGGTTTGTCACCATGACCGAAGCGCTTGCGGTGCCGTGGCTCAAGGTGATGTTCTGCGCCCCCAAGCCCACTTTGCAGAAGCTGGAGCAGGGCGCGGCTAAGCGGGGGATTCTGGAAATCAGCACCCGGGTCTATACCGGGCCGGAGTATCTGGAACTGTTGCCGGTGGGAACCAACAAAGGTGCCTGCCTGAAAAACCTGAGGACCATGGATGAACTGCGGGGCAGGAAAATCGTGGCCATTGGGGACTGGCTCAATGATTTGGAGCTGTTGGGGGAGGCGGATATTGCCGTGGCGGTGGAAAATGCCCTGCCGGTGGTGAAACACCGGGCGGATATTCTCACCCGCTCCAATGACGAGCACGCACTGGCGCAATTGATTGATGATCTTTTGCCCGGTCTTTGATTGGGCAACCTATACTATAATATAAAAGGGAGCGACAACATGAAACTGCTGATTGTTGTGGATATGCAAAGAGACTTCATTGACGGCTGTCTGGGCACCAAAGAGGCGCAGGCGGTGGTAGAGCCCATCCGGGAGAAAATCCTCCGCTACCGGGCATCCGGCGATATGGTCATCTTCACCCGGGACACCCACGGTGAGGACTACATGAACACCCAAGAGGGCAGGAATCTTCCCATTCCCCACTGCATTAAGGGCAGTGCCGGCTGGGGCATCCATGACCGGCTGCCGGTAGAGGACTCTGCGGTGGTGGACAAGCCCAGTTTCGGCTCACCGGCTCTGGCACACATGGTATCCGGGCTGGAAAACATTGAGTCCATCGAGCTGGTGGGTGTCTGCACCGACATCTGCGTCATTTCCAATGCCATGCTGTTGAAGGCGGCCCTGCCGGAGGTGCCGGTGGCGGTGGATTCCACCTGTTGCGCAGGCGTGACCCCGGAATCCCACGAGACGGCACTGAAAGCAATGACCGCTTGCCAAATTCAAATTCTCCCCTAACCACAAAAGCAGCTCCGCCAAGTTCCGGCAGAGCTGCTTTCCTTCATCTTCCCGGCGCATACAGCAAAAACCGGGGCTGGATTTCCGCAAACCAGTCCCGGTACAGTTTCCCGTTTAATCCAAAAGTGTCCTTAGCCTTTGCGCCATCCGATTGCCAAAAACATGGTGTCCCATCTCCGTAAAGTGTACCCCATCAAAGGCCAACTCCAATGCCCATGTGGCAGTATCCACCAATTCAATGGCCAGAGATTTGCCCAAATCCCGGTAAATCTCACCCAGCCGGGCAGAAGCGGCAACCAATTCGTCCCGCTCCACCCACGCCCCACGCTTCATGGGCGGCGGTGTCACCAGAATCAGCCGCCGACCCAGGGAGAGGATGGTCAGAAGAAAGGTTTCCATTCGCAACCCGACCTGCTCCGGTGTCAGCCCCATCAATAAATCATTGGTGCCCAGCATCACCAGAAGCACATCCTCCGGCTTCAGCTTTGCCACCAATTCTACCGCGGTTTGGAGCTCGTGGCTGTGGTGGGGAATTTCCCGGCCGTTTTCGCCCAGATTGATGACCTTCCAGCCGGTCGCTTTGCCCAGTAGGTCAACCCAGCGGTTTTCCGGGGCATAGCGATCAGCAAAAGGGGAGCGGGGGTCATAGCCATAAGTATTGGAGTCGCCAAAGCAGATGAGGTTCATGGGTGTTCCTCCCAATGTCATTCGTGGCTGCCCGTTGGGGTCGGTTCAGACCGGGAAACCGACCGCTTGCGGTTCAGCCAATCTTTGACCCACCGGTAAGTATAGACCCAGTTGCAGCTCCGGCAGGCGGCGGCATAGGACATCCCGGTTGCCAAATAGCACAGGGGCTTGATGGTCGCCACGGTCTTCATGGTGAAGAAGCAGACCACCAGATTTACTGCCGTCCCCAACAAAGCATCCCGGAGCGAGTTCACGGCAAATCCTGCGGCATACATCATTTTCAGCAGGGTGACGTGCATCAGGTAAATGGACAGCGACAGCGGCACCAGTGGCACCCGGTTCAGGATTTTACTGGGGCGGTTACCATTTTGCTTGAACAGGAGGAAAATCAATGCTGCCAGCAGAACTTCAAAACCTGCATTCTGCCCCTGGAAGGTGGCGTTGTATTCTCCGCTTCTCACCGTCAGCACATATGTTCCCGTGGCAATCACCGCAAGAATCAGCCCCGCGCCGGTCATCAGCAACCAATTGGGAATCCGCTTCTTCAGGTTGCCCAGATAGTAGCCCAGAACAAAGGTGGCCAGATGCCCGGTATAAAAGGACAGCTTACTGACCAAATCCACATCCAGCACCCGATCAGCCCAATTGGGGAGAATTGCCTTGAGCATCGCCTTCGCTGACACCAGCGCGGCCAGCAAGAAGACATATTTCCAGTGAACGCAGTCCTCCCGCCAAAACGGGGGAAATCACATACAAGGCAATCAGGGTGTACATATACCAATAATGTATCATATTGGGAGCGCTCAGTGCCGAGAGCAGTCCGTCCAAAAAGGTCTGCACCGACCATGTTTTATTGATGCACATGGTATACAGGAGCGAAACCACCGACCAACCAGCCAGCGGAAGCACCAGCCGGGGCAATCGCTTCTTCACAAGAAGTCCAATATCCCCTGCCGTTTCACCGGACAGGGTCAGATAGCCGGACATCATCAAAAACAGCGGGACAGCAGTAAAGGCAAAGGAGGTCAGCAAGTCTGCCAAATGCCATTGCAGATTTACCTCTCCCCGCAGGAGACTGCTGACCACATGCATATAAATGACACTGACCGCGCCAATGACCCGGAGATAGTCGAAGTAATGGATATGGGTTTTCTGGTTCATGGTGTCCTCCTGTGGTGGATTCCCGGGGTACAGGCCGACTCAATACAGCGGCAATTCCCCGGTCAGGGGTGCCACATCCTCCGGGAACAGCGGCTCAAAGGCCAGACAGGTGAAGGTGGGCACATCGTGGAATTCCGTATGTCCGGCATCCCGAATCAGGGCGGAAATGATGCCCATCTCCTTGGCTTTTCGGTCCAACTCCAGCAATTCTTCTTCTGAGTCCACATAGACACAGATTTTGGCCGTACCGTCGGCAAACCAGCGGCTCAGGGGAGTCTCCGGCTTGTCCGTGGGGCGCAGGGAAATCCAGTCCCCCTCGGTAATGACATCCCGGAGACGGTCTTCCCGCTCCAGCGCCATCAATACCGCCGTGACGCAGGCATGACCGGCTTGGGCGGCAATCTTTCCCTTGCGCATCTTAAGATCCCGCCGCACTATAATCATTTGCTTTGCCGTATACATCGTTTATTCCTCCATCAGCACCCTTGCCCGTAGCAGGAGTGCCTCTTTTTCGTTTTCCAGTTCTCCGTCTGTCACTTCATCCAGCAGGCGGTTCAGGATTCTGCCCAGCTCCCGCCCCTGAGGAATGCCCAGAGCCATCAATTCCCGACCGTTTACCGCCAGCCGGTTGACACTGAGACAGGGCTGTTCTTCCAGAATACGTTGTAGCATCTGCTCCACCCGGTGTCCGGCGGCAGTGTCCGGCGGCGTGCCCTTGCCCGTCTCGTCGGCTCTGTCCAGCAAAAGGAGCTGGTGCATCGTCTCCTCACCCAGTTTCCGCAGGAGGCGGCGCAGGGATTTGTCGTTTTCCTGCCGACTGCAGTCCCGGCTGGCGCTGTGGTGGGCAATCAGGGTTGTCACCCGCTCCCGCAGGGCATTGGGTGCTTTCAGCCCGCGCAGAATCCCGTCAGCCAATTCCGCACTACGGCGGGCATGACCGTAAAAGTGACCGACACCCTTCTCATCCATGGAGAAAGTGTCCGGTTTTCCCACATCGTGGAGCAATGCCGCCCAGCGGAGAGGTAAATCCGGGGGCGTATTGGCCAGCACATGGGCACTGTGGGTATAGACATCATAAATGTGGTGGGGGTTATGCTGATCAAAGTGAATGAGCTTCCCCAATTCCGGAATCGCCGCCACAAGAACCGGGGCAAAGGTCAGCATATCCTGCACCTCCGCCACCGGAAGGAAGCCGCACAGCTCCGCAAACACCCGCTCCCGCGCCTGACCCGACAGGGTATGGGCCAGATGAATCATGGCATCCAGTGTCTTCTTCTCCGGTTGCAACCGGAACCGGGCGGCAAACCGCACGCCCCGGAGAATCCGCAGACCGTCCTCGGTAAACCGCTTCTCTGCCTCGCCCACTGCCCGGAGAATCCGGTTTTGCAGGTCATGCTGTCCGCCCCAGGGGTCACATAGTCCGGCCCGGGGGTTATAGGCTATGGCGTTGACGGTGAAATCCCGGCGGGAGAGGTCTGCGCCAATGTCCCGCTCAAACCGTACCCATCCCGGGTGGCGGGCATCGTCATAGCCACCCTCGGTGCGGAAGGTGGTGATTTCCACCGGACCGGCTTCGGTGACCACCGCAACCGTGCCATGCTTTACCCCGGCTAAAACCAGAGGATACGCCCGGAAAACCGCCTGGGTTTCCTCAGGACGGGCATCGGTACACATATCCCAGTCATGGGGAGTAAGCCCCAGCAGGGAATCCCGGACGCAACCGCCCACCACCCAGACCTGATGACCGGCGGATTCCAGTCTGTCCATCAAGGCCAGCACTGGTTGTGGAATGGAAATAAACATAAAATACCTCTTTGCGGCAATAAAGCCACTTCCTCAAAGGGGAGATTTCATTCCGAAGGCGATTTCACGGCGAAGCCCTGCACCGCCCACATCACGGCTGTAGCGCGCGGCATCCTTGACGCGCACTGGTAGTTGGTGCGGATTCTCCGGAGGGTTTCTGCTTGCGGTAGGCTCTACTGCTCCCTCTCAGTCTCGCTTCGCTCGACAGCTCTCCCAAGGGGAGAGCCTTTGACGGCTCCACACCTGCCCCGAAGAACGCTCCTTGCCTCTCCCTTTGGGAGTAGCGAAGCGAATATAATCCCATTCATGCCGGTGGCATGAACGCCATAGACCGGTGCCCGAAGGGCGGAGAGGGTCTTTTGCGGATTTGCCGGGGCTGGTGGTTGCGGGGGACAGGGACGTCGAAGGTGCCGTCCCCTACAAAATCACTTCCTCAAAGGGGATAAATTTCATTCCGAAGCGATTTCACCGCGCATAATAATCCGAAGCCAGGAGCATATTGCTGTGCCCGATGAAGGCTTGCGCAATGTCGTCCATCTGTTTCAGGTCTTCTTCGGTAATGGTCTTGTTTTTCTCATTGAGGATGATTACCGGCTCGCCCTCCACCATTTTGCAGGCCACGCCATCGGAAATCCAGCTTCCGTTGGGGAAAATCACATAGCCCACATAGTCTGGGTTAAAAGCATCCTGACCCAGATAGTGGGTATCCTCCTGCAGTCCCATGAGATTCATCACTGTGGGCAACAGATCCGCCGTATTCAGGGTCTTTGTCACATCCACGTCCGGACCGCCATAAGACCAGATGAAGCAGGGGGTCTTCTCCAGCAACAGCTCATCATCCACACCGGAAAGCTCCAGCAGTTTTTCCGTATCGTCAAAACCATAGGTATAGTGATCGGTGATGCCGATAATCACGGTGTTCTCCAGTTGCCCCTCTTTCTCCAGCTCCTGCAGGAGTCGGGCAAACATATCGTCCACCAATTTGGCCTTGACCCGGGCACAGTCGATTTCTTCATGGCCGTATGCGCCCTTATACTCGGGATACTGCTTCAGGGCATAGTGACTCAGCACTTCCCGGTAGGTGTAGCTCAGGTGGGCAGAACGGGTAATGATGAAGTTGAAGGTTTGCCCCTCCCGGAAGAACAGGTCACGGAGCTCCGGATTGTCCCAGAGGTAAACGTCGGAGTACAGGTCATTCTTCTCATCGGTATAGTCCTCATAGGTGACATAATCCCGGTAGCCCATGGCCGGCTCAAACACGCCCCGGCTATAGAAGCTGGGGGAATTGTAGTGGAAGCACAGTGGGTCATAGCCCGCCGCCTCCAGCGAGTTGGGCATGGACTCCTCAAAATCGTTGGTCACATAGTCAAAGACATATTCCCCGGTGGTGGGCAGGAAAATGCCGGTATTGGTGCAGAATTCGGTGTTAAAGGTACGGACACTGCCATAGCCTGGGGTATAGAAATTGGTGAAGTTAATGCCCTCGTCCATGAGTTTGCAGAGGGTGGGGGTGTCCTTTTCCGTAATGAGCCAGTCGTCCATGGATTCCATCAGCACCAGAATCACATTTTTCCCGGCATAAATCCCAGTCATTTCGTTCTCGCCGGCATCATCACGACCGGCAAAGTAGTCGTCCAGATCGCGAACCATCCGCTTTTGCTCCTGACGGTAGGCCGGTGTCATGGGATAAAGCTCATGCTTCCACAGGTCCTTGAAGGTGAAGTGGTACAGCCCGCACAAATCGTAGACTCTGCGGTTGTCATACATAACCGTATAGCTGGCCTTGGCGGAAGAAGACTGACCATACTCCGAGTGGGTGCCCCAGACCCCATTGTCCAGCGCAAAGATCGCCTGAGGGAGCAGGAGCAGACCGACCACAGCCGCCGTCACCGACACTGCGGCGGGGAGATAGGGTCTGTGTCTTCCGGTGGTTTTGGGCATCAACCGAATGAGAATCACGCCCATGGCCAGCAGAAGCAGCGAGCCAATCCACCAGAACAGCGGGAAAGTCAACAGCACATCGGCATAACCCATGCCCTCGTCGGCATAGCGAATATCCGCCAGCCACATGATTTTGTTGAAAAGCTGGTCATAGCCGGTCTGGGCAATTGCCCATGCGGCAAAGGTAAAGTAGCTGATGCCATAGAAAATCCGGCCACCCAGCCGGGGCAGAATCATGGTCACGGCAGTGAAGATCAGTCCCCAGCAGGCAGAGAAGGCATAAACCAGCTTGCTCTCCGGTTGCAGCAGCACCCCGGTGAATACCTCTACCAGAAAATAGCTGAGCCAAATGGTCAGGGCGAACAGAGCAATGCGCAGGGGACGACTCTCCTGGTTGTCCGTCTTGCGTTTGTCCCTTCTTTTTCCGGCTTTGGGGGCTTCTTCTTCCATGGTATGGAGGATGTCGCCAATTTCCTGGGCATCTTCCGGGGCGTGGTCAGGAATATTCAGGGGTTCTTCGTGGTCTTGCATAGGTCCTCCTTAATGGATTGCCCGCCAGGATTTGGCGGGCGCGGTCGAAATCAGTAGTAAATTATTGATATTAAGCACCGGCAGATGGCACAAAAGAGCCACCTGCCGGTTATGACATCAGAACGCAATCTTCTCGGCAATATAAGCCTTAAGCTGGGAGATGGGGATACGCACCTGCTCCATGGTGTCCCGGTCACGGATGGTGACGCAGTCGTCAGCGGGGGTATTCTCATCGCCGATGGTCTCGAAGTCTACGGTGATGCACAGCGGCGTACCGATTTCATCCTGACGGCGGTAACGCTTGCCGATGGAGCCGGAGTCGTCAAAGTCCACCATAAAGTCCTTCTGGAGCATATGGTAGATTTCCTCAGCCTTGGGAGAGAGCTTCTTGCTCAGGGGCAGGACAGCCGCCTTGAAGGGGGCAAGGGCGGGATGGAGATGCAGGACGGTGCGGACATCGGGGTTGCCCTTCTTGTCCATGCCCACCACTTCTTCATCATAGGCCTCGCACAGGAAAGCCAGCGCCACACGGTCGCAACCCAGAGAGGGCTCAATGACATAGGGAATATAGTGTTCCCCACGTTCCTGGTCAAAATACTCCAGACTCTTACCGGAAGCCTCCTGATGGCGCTTCAGGTCATAGTCGGTGCGGTCGGCAATGCCCCACAGCTCGCCCCAGCCGCCGCCGAAGGGGAACTGGTACTCAATGTCGGTGGTGGCGCGGGAATAGAAAGCCAGCTCCTTGGCATCGTGGTCACGCAGGCGCAGGGATTCTTCCTTAATGCCCAGACTCAGCAGCCAATCCTTGCAGAAGTCCTTCCAATAGGCGAACCACTCCAAATCGGTGCCGGGCTGGCAGAAGAATTCGCACTCCATCTGCTCAAACTCCCGGGTACGGAAGGTGAAGTTGCCGGGGGTAATCTCGTTACGGAAGGACTTACCCACCTGACACACGCCAAAGGGCAGCTTCTTCCGGGTGGTGCGCTGGATGTTGGCGAAGTTGACGAAGATACCCTGAGCGGTTTCGGGACGCAGATAGACGGTGGAGGCGGTATCCTCAGTGACACCGATCTGGGTTTTGAACATCAGGTTAAACTTCCGGATGGAGGTGAAGTGGTGCTTGCCGCAGGTGGGGCAGACCACATCCTCATGCTGGGCGATGAAGGCATCCATTTCCTCAAAGCTCATGGCATCCACATTGACGCCCTTACCGGACTGGGCGGCCTCAATGAGCTTATCCGCTCTCTGCCGGGCGCCACAGCCCTTGCAGTCTACCAGAGGATCGGAGAAACTACCCACATGACCGGTGGTGACCCAGGTGGTGGGGTTCATGAGGATGGCAGAATCCAGACCCACATTATAGGGAGACTCCTGCACAAATTTCTTGAGCCAGGCCTTCTTCACGTTATTCTTAAACTCCACACCCAGAGGGCCATAGTCCCATGCGTTGGCCAGACCGCCATAGATTTCGGAGCCGCCATAGACATAGCCTCTGTTCTTGCAGAGATTGACAATCATATCCAGTGTTTTTTCACTGTTTTTCATGGTATTTATCCTCCCGTTGCTTGTTGCAAACTTATCCACCATTATAATACAGAGTTTCCGGAAAATCAACTGTTTGTCAAGGAAGATTTTGGAAATTCGGTTTGTGTTACAAGTCAGAGCAAATGCGCCCGGGGGATGCCACCTTTGCTTTTGCTTTGACCCAAAGTGAGACCGTTACTCCTGTTGAAAAGACCTTTGGACAGCCCATTATAATCCGCCCGTCCACATCCCGGGAAACCGAGAAAAGAAGTAACCGCCCTGGTTTTGTCCAGTTGCGGTTACTTCCGATAAAATGACTATGGGAGCAAGCCACCTGAAGGCAACGCCCGGTGCTGCCTTGATGATCTTGCGATCCCACCCGGTATCAGGAGATGTTGGCGGGTATTCCGGTTTTTGGTATGCGCTTCTTCCTTTTTGATGGGAGAATCTGCCTGCGCTATTCCTCTGCTTCCGGCTTTCTCCGGTACTGCTCCGGCAGTTCGCCTTCTCCGCCCATGAGGGCGGTCATTTCCTCAATCCGCTCCAGCGGGAAGGGTGGGAAGGCCAGAGGCTTCATGGCAATGGACATCAGCTTCATGGGATTGTCATCGGCAGCGACCCGGTTGGAGTTGATTTCGCCGCAACGCTTGCAGCGGTGAATAATGGCCCATTCACCCTTGTTGCGCACCCATACGGCGATGGGTTCCATCAGACTGCCGCAGTCGGATTCCCGGTCGCCGGGTTCAATGTCCACATGAAGACTGTGCAGACAGTTGGGGCAGTGATTCCGGTGGTCAGTACCGGCTCCGGTGGGGACAACAGGACGACCGCAATTCTTACAGGTAAAACTCTCATTACAGGCATGGGTTTTATAGTAACCCTTTTCATATTGCTTGCGCTTATTCTCTCGGTTCATTTTTTTCGTTCCTTTGTGGTGGAATAGAGCCGTCTTGCGCCTGCTTTGCTGTTTGCCCGCAGGTCAGGGAAAACACCCCTATCTGCATACGAACTCATGATATATTATATTCTGCCCCGGGAGAATTGTCAAGGATTTTCCCGCCGGAGATACGCCGGGGGTCACTTGTCAAGGTAAATGCAACCGGGCGTTTCCGGTTGTTGCATTTACTCTACAGCAAGACAGCACTTCATCCCGGAAGAAGCCGGGTCTCCTGAACAGACCGCCGGCGTGAACAACGGCAATCTCTCCAAAAAACTTTCCCCCTGACAGGTTTTTTTGCTTGACATCCGCCCCGGGGTGTGCTATACTGTCCAAGCTGCCAAGGGAGAAACCTTGTCAGAAGGAGGAAACCCATGAAACTGGACGCTCTGGAGCGGACTCTGCTCTTCGATTATTATGGCGAAATGCTGACCGAGAAGCAGCGCACCTTCTTTGACCTGCACTATCAGCAGGATCTGTCCCTGAGCGAAATCGCCCAGGAGGCCGGTGTAAGCCGGCAGGGTATCCATGACGCCGTCCTGCGGGCAGAGCAGACGCTGCGGGATATGGAAGATAAGATTGGCGCCGTGGCCAGAGACCGGCGTTGCCGTCAGGCCGCTGACCAGATTGCCGCCGCCGCTACTCAGCTCATCGCCTGCGAGGATGCCGGGGTACGGTCGCTGGCTGAGCAAATTCTGGCCGCTGCCCATACCATAAAGGAGTAAACTATGGCGTTTGAAGGATTAACCGAAAGATTGTCCGCCACATTCAAGCGGCTCCGGGGCAAAGGTCGCCTGAAGGAGTCCGATGTCAAAGAGGCCATGAAGGAAATCCGCCAGGCTCTTTTGGCGGCGGACGTCAGTTATAAGGTGGTCAAGGACTTTGTCAAGTCCATCACCGACCGGTGCATCGGCACCGATGTTCTGGAGTCCCTGACTCCGGACCAGATGATTGTCAAAATCGTCAATGAAGAACTCACCAAGCTCATGGGCAGTGAGGCCAAGCACATCACCACCAACCCCAATGGCCCCACCGTGGTCATGCTGGTTGGTCTGCAGGGCGCAGGTAAGACCACCAATGGCTCTAAGCTGGCCGGTCTCATGAAGCGTCAGGGCAAGAACCCCCTGCTGGTGGCCTGTGATGTCTATCGCCCCGCCGCCATCCGTCAGTTGGAGGTTTGCGGTGAGAAGCTGGGTATCCCCGTCTTCCAGATGGGCCAGCAGAACCCGGTGGACATTGCCAAGGCCGCCATCCAGCACGCCATCCGTCATGGCAATGACATGGTCTTCCTGGATACCGCCGGCCGACTGCACATCGACGAAACCCTGATGACAGAGCTGAAGTCCATTAAGGCCACCGTGAAGCCTCAGGAAATCCTCCTGGTTGTGGATGCCATGACCGGTCAGGACGCGGTCAATGCCGCCCAGAGCTTCAATGAATGGCTGGATATTGACTCCGTGATGCTCTCCAAGCTCGACGGCGATGCCAGAGGCGGTGCCGCCCTCTCTGTCCGGGCCACCATCGGCAAGCCCATCAAGTTCGTGGGTACCGGCGAAAAGCTGGAGGACATTGAGCTCTTCCACCCCGACCGCATGGCCTCCCGGATTCTGGACATGGGCGACGTGCTTACCCTCATCGAGAAAGCCGAGCGGGCCTTCGACGAGAAGAAAGCCGCCGAGATGGAGGAAAAGCTGAAGACGAACCGCTTCACCCTCCAGGATTTCTATGACCAGCTTGTCCAGATCAAGTCCATGGGCTCTGTGCAGGATATCCTGTCTCAGCTCCCCGGCGCCAGCGGCATGAAGAATCTGCAAATCGACGAGAAAGCCATGGTCCGCACAGAGGCCATCATCCTCTCCATGACCCCCGCCGAAAGAGAAAATCCCTCCATCATCGGCTCCAGCCGCAAGCAGAGAATTGCCAGAGGTGCCGGTGTGCGGGTGCAGGATGTGAATACCCTGCTGAACCAGTTCGAGAATATGCGCAAGCTGGTCCGTCAGTTCTCCGGTCCGGGCGCAGGCAAGAAGATGAAGCGCATGGGTCGCAGAGGCGGCTTCCCCGGTGGATTCCCCGGATTCTGATCGCTATGCCCCCCGATGGGCTTGACGATATATACCATTTACTATTACTATTATTTTTGGAGGTGAAACCCCATGGTTAAGATCAGACTGAGAAGAATGGGCGCAAAGAAGGCTCCCTACTATCGTATCGTTGTCGCTGATTCCCGCAGCCCCCGCGATGGCCGTTGCATCGAAGAAATCGGCACCTACAACCCCCTGACCAATCCCGCCACCGTCACTGTTGACGTTGAGAAGGCTCAGACCTGGATCAAGAACGGCGCTCAGCCCACTGACACCGTCCGCGGCCTGCTGAAGAAGGCTGGCGTCCTGTAAGCATCCTGAAGGAGTGTTCGCCATGAAGGAACTTTTGCTGTACGTGGCAAAAAACCTGGTCGATAATCCGGACGCAGTCAGCGTTACCGAGTCCCAGGGCGAAGACGGCACTCTGCTGGAGCTGCGTGTCGCCCCCGAGGATATGGGCAAGGTCATCGGCCGCCAGGGCCGAATCGCTAAAGAGATTCGCACCATCGTTAAGTCTGTGGCTCAGCGCAATGGTGAGAGAATCACTGTGGATATTGTCGATTAAAGGCATACCCCACCGCTTTTTTGGCGGTGGGGTTTTGCTGTATTTAAGTCATGCATCTGTCTACCAACAGTCTCATTTGCGGGAGTTTGTAAGGAACTGAAAAAACAGATTGCACCAGCGATAAGCAGGGCGCAATCTGTTTCACCTTAGAGGGTCTATTGGTCGTCGTCTATTACAGAGGTTTTTTCTTCCCACTTAGCCGCCAGCTTCTTGTTCTCCAAGTCGTTATTCTGGATAGCCTCAACAATCTTAGTAATATACTGCTCGTCATTATCCGGGAAGAAATACTTGGTGATAATGGTCAGCAGACCAAATACCAGGGAGACGAAGGAGATGCAGACAGTAATGAACGCAATCAGATCCTGGGTTTCCATGGCACTGGTGAGACTTACAATGTGGGATGAAATGTAACCTAGCAACACCGCAAAGCCCGCAACGATGACCAAGCAGGCAACCAGGATTATACGACGATACCATGTGCTACTTTTGACTTTTTTCTGGTATGCTTTAATGTATGTGTCCAGAAGCGTGGTAATCTTCTTGTCACGCAGCCGCTGTTCCTGCGTAGCCAATGGGTCGGAATAGCCTAGTCGAGCATCATCCACTACTGGCGAGAAGAAACTGTCTGAACCAATTTCTTTCAGAAAATCATCCCATTCATGTGGCTGGATTTCCATGTTCAGTATCCCTCCGTCATTCAGGCAGTTCTACCAACTTCCGATATCCGCCGTTCAGCACTTTCAACGGGGACAATAAACTTTTCTGCCAGAGATTTGACCAGGACTTTGCCGGACAGTCCGCTTATTTGCAGCGTATCAAATACCCGCCGGAAAGATTCACGGGGCATGAGCAACGCCGCAGCAAAATAGTCAGCATCATTTTCCATATCATTTCTACCTTGCTGATGTTCCCGATGCAAATAAATCTCTTTGCCGTCGTAGTGCAGGGCGTAGTGAGCCAGTTCGTGGGCGATAATGAATCGCTTCCACTCCAAAGAGAGATTACGATTCACACCAATAACCTTGCCCTTGGCCCGTTTGGGGTGAATGGCCAGAAAGCCATCGTCGTTATCGTCCAGCACAGCGTTTCCAACAATAAAGCCATGGTGCCGTGCAAACTTGACAATATCGATATCTTGCCCGTGTTCAAAGGAATAACCATACGCTGACAGCCACTCCTGCACCATATTTTCAATTGCTTCCCTATTCATAATTACTCAACTCCATAAAACACCCTCTCCCACAAAGTGCGTTGTACGCCAGAGAAGATGTGACGATAAATCAATACTATGTAATTCTATGCGCCAGGGTTGCGAGATCGCTAAAAGTCCGGCTAACTATCTTATCGCACTCCGGGCGGTTTGTCAAGCCTTTTCCCATATATATTATAAACTTTTTTTCGGGATTATGCAAGAGGAAATTTTTATCACACAAGTCACCGTCCGATGCCTCGGGTTGGCGTTACTCGGTGTTGGGCTAAGATAGCCAAAAAACCCAATGAAATTGTCCGATATTTTTTGCTTTTGTCCCCGCCCTGACACTTGACCCGGGGCGGCTGTTTGTGATACTATATTAAGGATTAGACCCCTGCAATTTTTCCAAGAAAGGCATATTTCCATTGAAGAAAACCAAGAAGCTCCTGACCTATCTCTTTATTCTGGGCGTGTCCTTTATGGCGGCCCTCTCTTATGAGCTGTTCATCTTCCCCAATTCCTTCGCCCCCGCCGGATTAAACGGCATCTGCACCATGATTCAGCACCTTACCGGCCTTCGGGTCAGTGTGATGAACCTGCTGATGAATGTCCCTCTGGCCATTGCGGTGTATAAGCTGGTCTCCCGTCCTCTGGCTCTGCGCTCGCTGGTCTATACCCTGGGCTTCTCGTTGTGGCTTGCGGTGCTGGACCATGTCTCATTGGACGCTTTCGCCTATGCCACGGAAAATGGAACCAGTACCATTCTCGGTCCCGTTGTGGCGGGCATCATCAATGGCTTCTGCTATGCGCTGGTGATTCGGGGTGGCTCATATACCGGCGGCATGGACTTTGTTGCCGCATTGGTCCGCCTCAAAGTGCCCACTGCCAATTTCTTCACCATCACCTTTGTGTTCAACTGCATTGTGGCTGGTATTTCCTATTTTGTCTATGATTTCCAGATTGAGCCGGTGCTGCTTTGCATCCTGTACAGCTACCTGTCCAGCTCTGTCTCTGACCGCATCACCAAGGCAAATAAGGCCGCAATCAAGTTTGAAATCGTTACCCAAAGCCCGGAGACTCTGTCCAAAGAGCTGATTGAGAAACTCCACCACTCTGTCACCTGCGTCAAGGGCAAGGGAATGTACTCCGGCAAAAGCCAGTCTATCCTGACCTGCATCATCAACCGCAGTCAGATTCTGGAGCTGGAGCACATCATCAGCAATTATCCCCATACCTTCGCATACCTCTGCCCCGTCAATGAGGTGGTGGGCAATTTCTCCCACATCAACCACAACGGGCAAAAAGAAGAGCCGCTGCTGGACGACGGCTCTGACGGCACCATCTAACCCATCGGATTAAACCACGGAACAATATAAAACCATAAATGGAGGTAGATTCCCATGGCCCATTATTACAGTGAACCGTCCCGTACCTTTAGTGAATACCTGCTGATTCCCGGCTACACCGACGAGAACTGTGTTCCCGCCAATGTGTCGCTCAAGACTCCTCTGGTGCGTTACCGCAAGGGGCAGGAGGAATGTCCCCTGAGTCTGAACATTCCCATGGTCTCTGCAATCATGCAGTCCGTCTCCAATGATACCCTGGCCATCGCTCTGGCCAGAGAGGGCGGTCTGTCCTTCATCTTCGGCTCCCAGTCCATTGCATCCGAGGCGGCCATGGTGGCCAGAGTCAAGGGCTTTAAGGCCGGCTTTGTGGTCTCTGCCTCCAACCTGACCCCCGATGCCACTCTGGCTGACGTACTGAAGTTGAAGGAGCGCAATGGCTTCTCCACCGTGGCCATTACCGAAGACGGCACTGCCACCGGCAAACTTCTGGGTATTGTCACCAGCCGTGACTATCGAATCAGCCGCATGAGCCCGGAGGACAAGGTTTCCACCTTTATGACCCCCCTGGAAAAGCTGATCACCGCGCCCGCCTCCACCACCCTGAAGGAAGCCAATGACATCATCTGGGCCCACAAGCTGAACAGTCTGCCCATTGTGGATGGTGAGGGTCGGCTGATGTACTTCGTCTTCCGGAAAGACTATTCTTCCCACAAGGATAACCCCCTGGAATTGCTGGACAGCCATAAGCGCTATCTGGTTGGCGCGGGCATCAACTCCAGAGACTATGCCGAGAGAGTCCCTGCGCTGGTGAATGCCGGTGCGGATGTGCTGTGCATCGACTCCTCTGAGGGTTATACCTGTTGGCAGAAGAAGACCATCGAGTGGGTTCGTGAGCACTATGGCGAGAGCGTCAAGATTGGCGCAGGCAACGTGGTCGACCGGGAGGGTTTCCTGTTCCTGGCCGAAGCCGGCGCGGACTTCGTCAAGGTGGGTATCGGCGGCGGTTCCATCTGTATCACCCGTGAGACCAAGGGCATCGGCCGCGGTCAGGCTACCGCACTGATTGAGGTGGCAGCCGCCCGGGATGAATACTTCCAGAAGACCGGCATTTATGTGCCTATCTGCTCTGACGGCGGTATTGTCCACGACTATCACATGACTCTGGCTCTGGCCATGGGCGCTGACTTCCTGATGCTGGGCCGCTACTTTGCCCGCTTCGACGAGAGCCCCACCAACAAGCTGATTGTCAATGGCGTGTATGTCAAGGAATACTGGGGCGAGGGCTCCAACCGCGCCCGGAACTGGCAGCGCTATGATTTGGGCGGCGCCAGCAAGCTGAGCTTTGAAGAAGGCGTCGACTCCTATGTCACCTACGCCGGCCCGCTCCACGACAATGTGGAAGCCAGCCTGTATAAGGTCAAGAGCACCATGTGCAACTGCGGCTGCATCACCATCCCTGAGTTGCAGCAGAATGCCAAGCTGACGCTGGTTTCCGCTACCTCCATCGTGGAGGGCGGCTACCATGACGTGACCCTGCGGTCTACCACTACGTCTAAGGGATAAAGAAATGCTTTTAGGGAATCCCGGTATCCGCCGGGAACCCGGGAAATACCAGGAATTTAAGACCTTATGCAGCGGGCGCTTGCCGTGTTGCATAAGGTCTTTCCTTGTGATATTGACTTTGGAATAACGAGGCTTCTTTTGCTTAACCGCACTTCGTGAAATACGCAGCGCCATACACCTTCCTGGGACTGGCAAAATATGTGAAGCACAGCGGAAGTCGCCCCATGAACATCACATGGAAACTGGAACGCCCAATCCCGGCGAAATACCTAAAGAAAACCAACAAACTGGTGGTCGGATAGGCCACAAAACCGACATAAAGCCCACAATTCCTCTGCAGTAACCCGCAGAAAAGAATGTGGGCTTTCTGTTCTTTTTTTACTCAAAACCCGCCATCCTCCATCGGCAGGTCATCGTCATAGACCGCATCTTCCTCAAAGTCCTCGCCGGTATCCTCCGGGGCGGCTTCTTCGTCATAATCCTCCCAGTCTTCTCCGGCAGTTTCGGTTTCTTCGGCTTCTTCGGTGCTGACCTCGTAGCCGTCTTCGGTGTCAGTGGTGGCGCGCTTGACCCGTCTGCGGCCAAAGCGGTCAAATTTGCACAGCAGAACAATATTGACGGTGATAATCACCACCACTATGGCCACAATCTGCCCGACAAGGAGCAAAAGCCAAGTGGGTAAACTCGCCTCAATATCCACATCCCGCAGACTGTGGCAGACCAGCAATGCGGCAATCAGCAGGCACAGACCCAGACAGAACCAAATCTTGCCCGCCAAATCCTGAGCAAATGCCCAGGAGTCATCTCCGGCTCTGGCTCTGCGGGAGCGGAAGCCCAGAAGCCAGTTGGGCCCCTTCGGCGGACAGCGCCAGAGAATCAGCCCCAGCGCCACCATAGCCACCGGCACAGCCAGAGAGAATATGCTGAGTATTTTCCAAATCATGGGTAAACTCCCCTTACTTTTCCTTCAGGAACTTTTGCAGCTCGTCCATGAAACTGTGTACATCCTTGAACTGACGATAGACCGAGGCGAAACGGACATAGGATACCTCGTCCAGAGCCCGGAGCTTCTCCATAACCAGTTCACCAATGGCCTCAGACCGCACCTCCCGCTCAAGGGAGTTCTGAATGCTCTGCTCGATTTCTGTGGTGGCCTGCTCCAACTGAGCCAGTGCCACGGGCCGCTTCTCACAGGCGCGGACCATGCCATTGAGAATCTTCGACCGGTTAAAGGACTGCCGGCTGCCGTCCTTCTTGACCACGATAATGGGCAGACTCTCCACCGTCTCGTAGGTGGTAAACCGCCGCTGGCAGGCCAGACACTCCCGTCTGCGCCGGATGCTGAGGCCGTCGTCGGCGTGGCGGGAATCCACCACCTTGCTGTCCTGATCACCGCAATAGGGACACTTCATGCTTTAGCGCTCCTCACATATGTGGATTAAAAAGGGGAAGATCTACCCCATTTTGCTTATTATAGCAGATACCGGAGCATATGTCCAGTTTTTTCCTTACCGGCCGTCCCCGAAGAAGAACAGCGCCAGCATTCCCGGACCCACATGGGCACCGGTCAGCGGCTCATGGAGACAGATGACCAGTTCTTTGGGCTTAGCGATTTCTTCCACCAGCCTGGCCAGAGTCTGGGCATCTTCCGGACAGTCGCCATGGGAGATGAAGACGGACTGATTCTCCGGATGGACAGCCCGCTTGCGATACAGCTCCGCCAGCTCACTGATGGCTTTCTTCCTGCCCCGGGTCTTGCTGAGGGTGACGATGTGCCCCTCCTCGTCGCCCCGGAGAATGGGCTTGATTTGCAGCATGGTGCCAAAGGTGGCGGTGACCCCGGAGATGCGCCCGGTGCGCTTCAGGAACTTCAGATCGTCCACCGTGAAGAATTGGCACAAAACATCACGGTCGTTCATTACGGCGCTATAGGTCTCTATTATCGACAGTCCTCGTGCCCGGCATTCTGCCGCGGCAACCGCCAGCTTGCCCACACCCAGACCGGCACCCAGAGAGTCGATCACCAGCACCACCCTGTCGGGGAAGGCATCTTCCAGCAATTCCGATGCCTGCAAAGCCGAGTCATAGGTGCCGCTGATGCCGGAAGAGAGGACAAAAACCATCACATCCTCGCCCTGTTCCAGGGTGGGTGACAGACACTCCACCAACTGCCCCACACTGAGCAGGGATGTGGAAACCCGCCCACCATTGCGGAGATAGTCATAGTATGTTTTCCCGTCGAACTCATCGGGATACTGAGGACAGGGGACAAGTTGCCCCTCCTGCTCATAGGAGAAGGGGATGATCTGAATCTGATACCGCTCCTGCAAATTCCGGGGCAGATTGCAGGAGGAGTCCGCAAAAATGGCAAATGACATGGCGTTACTTCCTTTCTGTTTGAAGGGGGACTACGATTAGTATACCGGAAAATGGGAAGAAAGTAAAGTGGTACGCAGGAGAAAAGTTGGGCTTGTTCCCATTTACCGGACAGACTTCAGTTTTTTACAAAAAATTCACAGGATAAGGGGGTGTAAAACCCGCCGGAAATATGATACAATAATTCTATACGACAAATCCTGTTCCTCTGCTTGTGAACATAAACCAAGGAGCGATAATATGAAACGATTCAAACCAAAGACCCGATTCGGTCAGGCCATGGCGCTGATTGTCTTTGCGGTGGTCTTCAGTGCTTTCTTCAATAACATCGAGCCGCTGTGGGATTTGGTAAAGAAACTGGTGGCGCTGCTGAATCCCCTCTGGGTGGGCATGGCACTGGCCTTCTTCCTGAATGTCCCTATGCGGGGAATTGAGAATATCTTCGCCAAAGTCCAAACTAAGTGGAAGAAACCGGTTACGGAGCGGCGGAACAGCATCATCAGCCTGATTATCACCTATCTGCTTGCCCCTGCGGTGATTATACTGGTGTTCTATGCCATCATTCCCCAGGTCATCAAGGCGATTCCCAGCATTGTGGCCTCCATTGAGGCGGCCTGGCCCAGACTGCTGAACTTCCTCCACCGGTTCAATATCGATACCCAGGAATTTGAGGGTTTCCTGAAGGAAATTGACCTGAATTCCGTAGTTACCACCATCACCAATAACATTGAGACAATTGTGGAGACTTCTGTATCCGCAGTGTCTTCGGTGGTGTCTGTGGTGGTGCTGGCCATTACCGGCTTTGTCATTTCCATCTACATTCTGGCCAACAAGAAAAAGCTGAGCCGCCAGGTGAAGAAACTGCTCTATGCCTATACCCCCCGGCGGTTTGCGGACCGGACGGTGGAGGTGGCGGTGCTGACCAACAAGACCTTCACCGACTTTTTGGCGGGGCAGTGCTTAGAGGCGCTGATTCTGGGCACCATGTTCTTTGTGGTGCTGTCCATTTTGAAGATGCCCTTTGCCCTGGTCATCAGTGTCTTCCTGACGCTGACGGCGCTGATTCCCTATGTGGGTGCCATTTTGGGCTTCCTGGTGGGTGCGCTGTTGATTCTGACGGTCAGCCCCTTTAAGGCGCTCATTTATATCATTGTCTCGGTGGTTATCCAGCAGGTGGAGAATCAGTTCATCTATCCCAAGGTGGTGGGCACTTCCGTGGGACTGTCGCCCATGTGGATTCTGATTTCCGTCTTCGTTGGCGGCAACCTCTTTGGTCTGCTGGGCACCATGTTCTTTATCCCCTTTGTGGCGGTGGCTTATTCTCTGTTGCGGGTGAACATGAATAACCGGCTGAAGGACAAAAAGCTGAAGGTGGACGACAATGGCATCCACAGCGAGGAAGCCGGAGAAACCGAGCCGCCGGAAGATGAACCAACCGCACCATAAGAAACCGGCAAACACAGCCCCTGCAGGAGAAGCAAGGCTCTTGCAGGGGATTTTTCATGCAGATGGAGGAAGTTTTGCGCAGACGGAGGCCGGTATTGGGGAGGAATGCTTTGAAGCACATCCATAATCCGGTAGGCAAGACTAGACAAATGCGCTGGTTCTTTAGCAGCATCATCATTTTAACCAAAAATTTGGTTCATTTTTTGTCATAAATTACAATTGCATAATTGACATAGATATGGTATACTGACAACAACAAATACGATCTTCTTCCGGCGCACACCGGAAAAGCCGGGCATAAGGCCGGTATTCCGGGTCATTTATCACAAGATTGGAAGGAGGATGCCACCATGAGACAATTTCGAGGATTGACACTGCTGCTCGCCGGACTTTTGTTTCTGCTGAGTGCCTGTACGCCCCGTCATCCGGAATCCCCCGCAACCACATCCCCCACACAGGAAACCCTGCCCCTGACTGCACCGACGGCGGCTTCTGCGACCCAACCGACCATTGCGCAGGAGACAGAACCCGAAGAAACCTTGCCGGATGTCCAGTTGGTTATGGATGATGGCTTTATTCCAATTTTGATTGGAGAGTATCCCTGTGTAGTTGTAGGTGCAGACGGCCCTTCTGAAGCACCTAAAACCATTACTGTTTACTATACCGCCTGGGATATGGAAAATGGTGGGTTCACGGAAACTACGCCCTGGTATCACCAAAACATAACGAGCTGGGTCTTGACCAACATTCCTTTTTGGGCTGGCGGATCTTATGTTGTAACTTGGCCAACTGCCACAAAATATGAGCAAGGACTAACAATCCGAGAAGCGGCATATTATGATACT
Organism: Oscillospiraceae bacterium; assembly: GCA_015067725.1. GTDB lineage: Bacteria > Bacillota > Clostridia > Oscillospirales > Oscillospiraceae > Faecousia. The sequence goes on from SVLX01000013.1 coordinate 63,239, forward strand.
TACTACGACAATGTGAATCGTGTTGATGGTGAGGATGGAAGCGTGGCATTGACGCGATTTACTCCCAATGGGTTCACCCACGAGTTGCCATTGTGCGCCATACCCGAGGGCTTTTACACAGACGAAACAAAAGAACTGGGTACACGGCCATATTATATCTGGTCTGATGGTGAATCGTTATTGACACTTTACGTTGCCACCGATAATCTCAATACCGATTTGGTTTATGGTCTGTGTGCGCTAAACGCTCCTGATGAGGTGCAGTGGAACATGGTATCCTTGCCAATGATGTATGCATCGGATATTTTCCATAACCTATCACGGGCATATCATGATGGCAAACTCTATTTTGGTTCGTTAAAAGGCATACTGGAAGTCGATTTGGAAAGCGGAGAAGTTCTCGTGCTGGACGAGACAAACCTTTTCCGTGATGTCTTCCAAATCTACCCCAATTCCCGCTGGAATTATGACCTTGCCGAATGCCAAATGTATGTGGTGGGTTGCTGGAATGACACCCTCATCTTTGAGACCACGCGCTGGACCGACGAAGAAGAAGGCGAAAAGTACCATGTCTTCTATGTGGCGGTCAAAGATGGCCAGATTCAGGGGGTCATGGAGCGCTCAGAATGGGGCCTGTTCACCTTCTATGACCGGAATCTCCAGGTTCTGGGTACCGATGACCGCTACCAACTCACGCTGGAGCCCTATTGCGTCAAATTCCCCTTAGAGGGCTGAGATTTAAGCCAACTAAAACACAACTGCTCCCCTGTGCCACAAACACGGGGAGCATTGCTATGGGGCGTATTCTCCCGGAAAAGCCTTCCCAATTATCCGTAGGGAACGGTCTTGCCTGTTCCGTGTACCGTAGCCGGGGACTGTTGGTGAACGCACACCGCACCTGCAACACCCGCCTGCGCCCGGAGAGCTTCTTGCCTCTCCCTTTGGGAGAGGTGGCACGGCAAAGCCGTGACGGAGAGGGTATTTGGTGGATTCGCCGGGAGGCTGTCAGTTGCTGGCAGGTTCTGCTGCAACTCCCTCCGCCCCTTCGGGGCACCTCCCTCGGCGAGGGAGGCTTTGGGTGGGTGCGTAGTCTGAGGCTCCCTCTTTGAGGGAGCTGGCTCGCGTTAGCGAGACTGAGGGAGTGTTGCGGGAGTGCTTTGCTGATTGACTCCCTCCGCCCCTTCGGGGCACCTCCCTCAGTGAGCAATGCTGTCAACTTAAGCGCTTAGACTCTCTTGGCGTTGTTGTGGAATTTGAGTGCTGTATGCTTTCGTTTGCGTGGGAAACTTCTGTTGGTGCTGACCGCAACAACAGATCTATGCAATACCTT
>SVLX01000066.1 GCA_015067725.1 Oscillospiraceae bacterium
ATAAGGATCCCTCCTTGATTTTTTCTTTGGCTGGCAAACCCAAAGTTATTCTATCACGGAGGGTTTCTTTTGTGTATAGGTATAACCTTTTTGGAACCCCGGCTAAAAGCCGGGGTTTTCATATGCAAAAAGACCCGGCAGAGCCAATGCTGACTCCGCCGGGTATGGGAAAAATGAAGTGATTTACAGCTCAGCACCGGGCAGTGTGGGCTCGATGGTTTCCAGCCGGATGAGGATGGTGGCCATCTGCGCCCGGGTGACGGCGTATTTGGGTTGGAACCCACCCAGCTCGTCACCCAGAAGAATCCCGGTGGACACCATATCCTCCACATAGGGGGCAGCCCACGGGGAGATTTCTCCGGCATCCGCAAACCGGCTCAGGTCTCCGGAGCGCTCCGGGAGGATCTTGCTTCGGTAAGCCAGATAGCGGCTGAGAATCTGCGCCAGTTCCTGCCGGGAGATTGGGTGATTGGGCAGGAATAGTTCGCCGCCGTAACCGGTTACGAGTCCTGTGTCATAAGCCCAGCTCAGGGCGGGGAAAAGACTGCTGTCCTGGGGGACATCGGTAAAGGGCGCGGGGGGAATCCCATCCCGTTGAATCTGGGCATAGTCATACAGCAATTTTACCGCCTCTCCCCGGGTCACCGGGGCGCAGGGGGAGAAGAAGCCGTCACTGCCGCCGGAAAGGAATTTGCCCGCAACCGCCAAATCCACCGCATCGGTGTACCAGCGCCCCGGATAGACATCCCGGAAGAAGTTGCCCCGCTTGGTATAATAGCCATTCACGGGGGAACAGGCCAAGTGTCCCTCGGCAATGGCGGTGGCACTGATGAGCGCCCCGGAGCGGAGGGTGATGGGGCCGGTATATTCCGGAGAATGGATGGTTGCCCGGTTGCCGTCCAGCGTGTAGTGGATGGTGGCTTGTGGCGTGGTGGTGCTGAGGGAGAGCACCCCATCGTCAATCCGGATGACGGGACTTTGTGCGGTGGGGGTATCGATGGTCTGTACCACCGGCTCACTGCGGCTGCCATTGAGGTTATAGGCGGCCACTGCGGTGATGGTACAGGGGGATTCTATGGGAAATGTCCCGGTATAGTGGTGACTTTCCTGATTGGGGAAAGAGCCATCGGTGGTGTAGTAGATTTCTGCGCCTTCCTGCGCGCTCATGGTGATGTAGAGCTGACCGTCGGTGACGGCAGAGGTCATGACCGGGGCGGTGATGGGACCCAAATCCGTGCCGTTGGGCGGGCAACTGTAGTGTAGTTCTCCCTCTGTCAGCGCCACACCCCGGCGGCGGAAAAGCTCATTGACGGTGACGAACTCATAGCCCTGCAGGAGCAATTCGTCAATGGCTTCCAGTGCGCCGGAGACGGAAGTGGCGTGAATATCATGCAGCAGAATGATCGAACCGTCCTGCGCATAGTTCAGCATCATGTTTTTTACGGCGGTGGTATCTCTGGATTCCCAGTCCCGGGTATCCAGATTCCACTGAATCAGGGGCATTCCAATCAGGGAGCGGATATGCTCGTTGGTGCTGCCGTAGGGGGCACGGAAGAGGTAAGTTGTGCCGCTGCCACAGATGGCATCCAGTGCCTGTCGGGTCTGGGTAACCTGCTGGGTGACGGTGCTGTCGGATTGGGTAGTCAGCTCCGGGTGACTCCAGGAGTGGTTGGCCACCTGATGTCCCTCCCGGTAGGCTCTTTCCACCAAATCGGCGTAGCCCTCGACCCGGTTGCCGATCATAAAGAAGGTCACCTTGACCCCTCTGTCTTTCAGTCCGTCCAACAGCCATTCCGTATAGCCGCCGGGACCATCGTCAAAGGTAATGGCCAACAGCTTCTGCCCCTCAGCCGCCCGGGCAGGAGGGACAAGGGAGAAACCGCTCAGGAGCAATACCACCATCAACACAAGGGACAAGATTCGCTTCATGGACAACACCTCTTTCCAGCAGATGTATCCATGATAGCATATTCCGACAAAAACTACAAGGGTTTACATAAAATTTTCCGAAAAACTACAGAACCTTGTCCTCTCCGGCAGTACAAATCAGAAGTCCACCGTGTCCGTCGCTGACTGCCCGGAGATTTTCCCAGTTGCCCAGAGGCGGCAGAGGCTTTTGTGGGTCATAGGGGATACCGGCGGTTTCCGGTGGTTCAGGGTTGGAAGATGTCTGTGTGGTGGCGGCTGTTTCCGCGGCAGGTTCGCTTGCGGATTCGTCCGGTTCAGGTTTGTCGGCGGTTTCTTCTGCTGTGGGTGTATCCGTTGTGGTTTCCTCCGTTGCGGTTTCCTCCGGTACAGGTTTGGTCTCCGGGGATACTTCCGGGTTGGCGGGTTCCCCTGGGGAGACTCCGGTTGACGCTGCCGTGATTGTTCCGGCGGGTGCTTCCGCGGCATCTTCGGTGGATTCCTTTGCCGTTGTTTGGTCTGGTTCTTTCGTGGCAGAGGATTCCGGTTGCGGGGCGGTTTCTTCCGGTGTGCCTTGCTGTATGGCCGGGGGTTCTTCCGCTGTGCTGACGGCGGGGCAGATGGGGGACACTTCCTCCTGCCGGGTTGCCTCCGGTTCAGCGGATGCATGACTTGGGGTCAGTTCATCCCGGGACGTTACCCCCGGTTCCGCCAAAGGCTTCAGCTCCAGCCGGAACGCCCCGGGGACATTTAACCCCTTAATGGCGATTCTCCGGCGCAGGCTGAGTCCGTCACCCTCCGGCACCGGGATACCCAAATTGAAGGTCGATCCCTCAGCGGTTAACCAGAGGCGGCAGACCTGCGCACCCTGACCGGTACACTGACTATCCACCAGCCAATAGAGTCCCTGCCGCTGAAACCGACACTGACCCACTTCCTTATCCTTCCGGTATACCGGCCAAATTCCTTCCAAATGCATAAAAAACACCTCCCCCGCAAATCTATGCGGAGGAGGCTGGGACTATTCCTCAATATCCCTGCAGACCGAAGCTGACCGCAATGGCCGTATCCACCTGACCCATCTGTTTTTCGTCCAGATGACCCATATGCTCCCGCAGGCGGCGCTTATCAATGGTGCGAATCTGCTCCAAAAGAATCACCGAGTCCTTGGTCAGCCCAACGGAACTGCCCACAATACTGATGTGGGTGGGCAGGCGGGCTTTCCCGGTCTGGCTGGTGATGGCCGCCGCGATAACGGTAGGGGAGTGCTTATTGCCCACATCGTTCTGCACGATGAGGACCGGTCTGGTGCCGCCCTGTTCACTGCCCACCACCGGGCTCAGGTCGGCGTAGAAAATGTCGCCCCGTTTGACACTAGGATCCATATGGCTTCACGCTCCGTGAGAAAATGGTTGGCCGCATCACTTCTTTGGTATGTAATGCGGCTGTGACCATATTGTCCCACAGACCCGTGGGATTTATACCCTCAGGGCTGTGAAATATCCTATGCCGGGTTCAGACAAAATTACACGATATATTGCAAAATCTCCGAGAGTTTTTCTCCGGCAATGTAGATTCTGGGAATCCGCTTGTTGATGCCGCAGAGAATCTCATAGGGGATGGTGCCAAGCTGTTGGGCAACGCCGCAGATGCTCCTTGCGCCGTCGGTGCCGGTACCCATGACGATGACCGTGTCGCCCACCTTGGCCTGAGGTACGTCAGTAATGTCCACCATGCACATATCCATGCAGATACGCCCCAACACCGGCACCCGCACCCCATGGAGCAGGAATTCCGTCTGCCCGGACAGTTGCCGGGAGAGCCCGTCCGCATAGCCGATGGGGATGACCGCCAAGGTTGTGGGCCGGTCGGTCACATGGGCCCGGCCATAGCTGATGCTGACCCCGCTGGGGTACTGGCGAATCTGATAGATGGTGCTGGAGAGGGAGAGCACCGGACGCAAATCCAGCCGCCCCGCCAGCTCCGGGGAGGGGGCAATGCCATAGGTGGCAAGTCCGGGGCGAATCATATCCAGTGCGTACTCCGGGTACTGAATGGTTGCGCCGGAGTTACAGCAGTGGCAGATTTCCGGGCGGAGATGTCTGGCTTCCAGTTCCCCGATAAACCGGGAGAACTGCCGGAATTGGGCTCTGGTGAAGGCTTCATCCTCCGGCTCGGTGGAGTCTGCCACCGGGAAGTGGGTAAACATTCCCTCCACCTGCAAATGCTTCATGGAGAAGATAGTCAGCAGTTCCTCCAGCGCGCTCTCATCATTCTGACAGAAGAAGCCCAGACGGGTCATGCCGGTATCCAGCTTCAGATGCACCGACAGACGCAGGGAAGTGCCGGAGAGTTGGTCTTCCAACTCCCGGGCATAGTGAAGACTGTGTACCTCCTGAATAATGCCCTGCTCCACCATATCGGCGGCATAGATGGCGGGGGTATAGCCCAGAATCAAGAGGGGCGTCTTCACCCCGCCTCTGCGGAGCTGAACCGCTTCTTCCAGATTGGAGATGGCCAGAATTTCCGCGCCCAAATCCTCCAAATGCCGGCTGATGGGGACAGCACCATGACCGTAAGCATCGGCCTTCACCACGCCCAGAAAACGGCAGGAGGAGGGGACACTTTTCCGCAATGTATGATAATTGTGAGCCAAATCGTCCAAAGAGACATCGGCCCAGGTTCGCTTGAGTAGTTTCATCAGTTAATCATTCCCGCTTGTATATTGAAAATCCGAAATGGTTACGGACAGCATTCTCCACCCATTATAACATATTTCCGCAAAAATAGGTATCCCTTTTTCCCGGTCCAGCCAGGTTTCTGTAGAGATGGGGTTGTCGTCATAGGTGGCATCCACCTGCATCACCAGTTGCCCATCCTCTACGCCGCAGGTGGTGATGTAGCCACTGCGCCAGCTTTGGGCGGCAGTATAGGCGGCGGAAAGGGGGGAGAGCTGACCGTCAGCCAAAGCACTGAAGGACAGCACCGTATCCTGGAAGGTCAGGTTTCCCGTTTCTCCGGCTACTGTCCCGGTGATTCCGGCGATAGATTCCGGGGCGGTGACGGTGAAATCAAGGGTGCCGGTTGGGTCAGTGTCGCAGGACAGGCAGAAGGTATAGACCTCATCGCCATAGTCTGCGGTGACTTCTGCCAGAAAAGCGCATCCCCCGGCATTTTGCAGGGCCGTGCGGAAGGCAAGTGCCTCATCAAGCGGCGTTTTTTCACCCCTTGTACAGCCGAAGAACAGACCGAGAAGCGACAGCAGAATCAAAACCTTACATTTTCCCATGTGGGCTCACCCCTATTTCAGCAGTCGTGGAAGGGTCAGCACCATGTCCGATGGCGTAAGACCGTATTGCCCCATCTCCCCGGCACACAAGTCCCCGGCGGCACCATGAATCCATGCGGCACAGGCGGCGGCTTCCAATGGCGCAATGCCCTGCCCCAAAAGTGCCGCCAACAGACCGGACAGCACATCCCCGCTACCACCGGTGGCCATGCCGGGGTTGCCGGTGTGGTTGCGGTAGAGGGTTACGCCGTCGGTAATCAGGGTGCGGTGACCTTTCAGCAGGATAATGGCATTGAGTTCCCGGGCCAGGGCGGTTACGGCGGCAATTCTGTCCGGTTCAGGGTCAAGCCCCAGTCTGCGGAATTCGCCGTCATGGGGAGTCAGAATGGTGGGGGCTGTCCTTTCACGCAAGATATCTTTATGCGTGGCGGCCAGAGTTATGCCATCGGCATCCAGAATCAGGGGACACTTTGCCTGCTTTAGTACCTCCGCAACCACCTGCTCCGTACCATGGCTCAATCCGATACCGGGACCCAGCAGACACACATCCGCTCTCTCCAGCCGGGCGAAGATCTCCGGCAGAGAATCAGGGGAGAGTTTACCGGCACGATCCTTCAGAGGGAAGACAATGGGTTCATCCAGTTTTGCCGCTTCAATGGCATAGATGGACTCCGGCACACCCAGAAAGACCAGCCCGGCTCCGCCACGGACAGCCGCCCTGGCCGCCAAAGCCGCCGCCCCGGTATACCCCACCGAGCCGCACAGCAACAACAGGCGACCAAAGCACCCCTTATGGGCAAAGGGATCCCGGTCGGGAAGAAGGCGCAGGACATCATTCTGATTGAGACAGCGGATTTCCATGGCTTTGCCTCCTTCCGGGATGGTTTTGTATATCATACCCTTTTTCTCCGGGGTTTTCAATGGGTAAAGGGGCGAAAAAGTAGGCAAAAAGTGCCATTGACTGTGGCATTTTCCCGAAAATCAACGCCCACGGTCAAAGCGACAGCCGTTTATCATACACTCTGCCGGGTGCGCCGGGGAACAAACGCAAAAGCATCCCGGAAGGCCAGTGTCTTCCGGGATGCTTATGTATCGGGTTTAATTTGCCTTACACAATCCGGCGGGCGCCCACATAGCGGGAGGCATAGTAGTCGGAAGAAAGGTTGGAGATGGTCACGCCGTAACTGCCGGCATGGATGAATTCGCCGCCGCCGACATAGATGCCGACGTGAGAGGCGGGAGCATCGGTGTTGTAGGTGCGCTCAAAGAAGACCAGGTCGCCGGGCTGCAGATTGCTGTAGCTGACGGAGGTACCGTTGCTGAGCTGAGCGGTAGCGGTGCGGTTGATGCTGTAGCCGCAGGCGCGCATGACATACTGGGTGAAACCGGAGCAGTCAAAGCCGCTGGGAGAAGATCCGCCCCAGACATAGGGCACGCCCAGATACTGCTTGGCCTTGTCCACAATGACCTGACCGGCAGAGGTGCTGCCGGAGTTGCCGGAGCCGCCGGAGTTGCCACCCCCGATGGGGTCGCCGCCCTTAAAGTACTTGGGGCTGTTGCTGGAGCCGGTATTCTCATAGGGAATCTCGGTCAGGTCCAGCAGGTCACTGCGGATGTAACCGGTCTGACCATCATACTTGACCTTGTACCAGCCGCAGTTGAAGCCGATGATATAGGCTTCTTCACCGCCGGAGAGCTGGTCAATGATGGAGGAGGAGGTATTGGGCTTGCCCCGCATATTGACCCGGCTGCAGTTGATTTCGCCATAGCCCAGCTCCACATTTTCTCTTTCCTTGATGGTGAGATAGTCGCTGTGCATATAGCCCACGCGCAGGTTATAAATGACCTTGTACCAGTCGCCTTCGGAAGCCAGAACGACCACATAATCATCCCGGTAAGCGGTGCCGATGGTGCTGGAGGAGGTGGTGGCCTTCTCTCTGAGCCGCAGGGCGGAAGCATCCACGATACCAATGGCGGTCTTGATTTCGTCCGATGCGCTGGCGGTCATGGCCATAATGCCGACCAAAGTGGCAATCATCAGGACAATACTCATAATTCTCTTTCTGCAATTCATACATTACCCTCCGTCTTACGGTGCGTTTATTTGGTGGTGAGTGCTCTTTCCAGCCAGACACAGCCAACATCCAGTGCTGTATACAGGCCGTCTTTCTCGCTCTTCTTCAGGATACGGTCCCGGCTCTTGGCGTTGGGGTCGTTGAGAAGGAGCTGTACGGAGACTCTGGTGGCGACATCCAGCTCGCCCTGCTTCTTGGTCTCAAGAATCTGAAGCATGACGATGTGGGAATCGGCCATAGAGCCATAGTAGATCATGTTATCCTTTCGCATGAGAGGATGGCCCTTGTAGGTGAGGCCATTGTTTTGCTCTGCCATGGAATACCTCCCTGTTGAGAATGTAACCGAATTGTAACACATTGTTTCCAACTTGTCAACCCCTTGGCGGGTGGAAATTGATACCAATTTGTAAACTTTGTTACATTTCGGTCCGAAAAATGGGAAAACTTGCTTTTTGGATGTTGTTGGTAAGACGGAGGGGCGGTATGAATTGTAGAAAGAGAATCATCCGGGACCACGGTAAATCACCGTGATCCCGGGCAGGTGGTGTTACGGATTGCCGTCCAGGAAGTAGCGGACCATCTCCTGCAGGAGTTCATCACGGTCCAGCCGACCAATCATGGCGCGGGCATTTTTATGGTTGGTGATATAGGTGGGATCCTCACTGAGCAGGTATCCGACAATCTGATTGATGGGGTTATAGCCCTTCTCACTCAGGGCATCGAATACCATGCGAAGAATCCGATGCATACTCTCCCGGTCGTCTCCGGGGACGGTGAATTTGATGGTGCTGTTGTCCACAAGGGATTCCTCCTTCCATTATTCTGGATACATCATACAACAAATCCCACCCAAAGTAAAGGGGTCAGAGAAAAATTCTGCCTTTACCGCAGGATGGCGCCCAGCTTTTCTTCCAGCGCCTTGAGAATTTTACTGACCACGGCTTCGGAGTCGGCATCAGTCAGCGTACGGTCATCGGCACGGAGCTCCAGCGCGAACGCCATGGACTTCTTGCCCTCGGGGACACCCTTACCCCGGTAGATGTCAAAGAGACGAATCGTTCTCAGCAGCTTGCCACCGGCGGCGACCATGCAGGACTCCACATCGTCCACGGTCAGGGCTTCGTCACACACGACGGCCAGGTCACGGCTGACGGTGGGATACTTGGGCAGGGCGGTATAGGTGGGGGCATCCAGCCGCAGGTCAAAGAGCAGCTCCATATTGATTTCGCAGCCATAGACCTCGGCTTCGATGTCATAATTCTTCGCCACCAGCGGATGAATCTGACCCATATAGCCCACGTCCACGCCGTCTACCGTCACCTTGGCACAACGACCGGGGTGATAGGTAGGATTGTCCTTGACGGCGGTATACCTGGCCTTTTTCACCCGCAGACCGGTGAAGATGGCCTCCAGTTCGCCCTTCAGGGTGAAGAAGCTGGTCTTCTCGCCATACTGACCCAGAACCAGCATCTTGGGCTCACGGGGGAGAATCTCGCCTTCGGTGGGCAGATAAATCTTGGCCAGTTCATAGAGTTGCACGTTCTTGTTGTGGTAAGCGAAGTTCCGGGACAGGATTTCCAGCATGGAGGGCATAGCCACGGTACGCATGACGGAGGTATCCTCACCCAGAGGATTCTGAATCCGCAGAGTCTTGCGCAGGGGGGAGTCAGCAGGGAGACGAATCTGGTCAAAGATAGTGGGGGAGACGAAGGAATAGGTGATGATTTCGCTGTAGCCCAGAGCCCGGCAGACCTGCCCGGCTTGAGATTCCAGAATCATCTGGTCGCTGTAGCCGCCCAGGGTGGTTGTGCCCTGCATGGCGGTGGTGGGAATGACATTGTAGCCATACAGACGACCAACTTCCTCAGCGATGTCTGCCATCAGGTTCAGGTCGGGACGCCAGGAGGGAACATGGATAACGCCGTCTTCCACTTCAATCTCCAACCGGCGCAGATAGCCAATCATATCGGCCTCGGAAATCTTGGTACCCAGCAGTTTGTTGATCTTTTCGGGCTCCAGGGGCATGGTCTTGGGCTGGGGAACATAGCCCACCACATCGATCATACCGTCCATGACCTCGCCGGCACCCAGCAGTTCCACCAGTTCGCAGGCTCTTTGGACAGCGGGGATGGTCATCAGGGGGTCAAGACCCTTCTCAAACTTGCCGGAGGCCTCGGTGCGCATACCCAGAGCCAGAGCGGTCTGACGGATGGAAGTGCCATTGAAGTTGGCGGACTCGAAGACCACGGTGGTGGTATCGTCCATAATCTCGGAGTTTTCGCCGCCCATGATACCGGCCAGACCGATGGGCTTGTCGCCGTCGGCAATAACCAGCATACCGGGCTTCAAGTCACGGTGTACGCCGTCCAGGGTGGTCAGGGTTTCGCCTTCTTCACTGCGGCGGACGATAATCCTGCCGGAGGACACATAGCGGTAATCAAAGGCGTGCATAGGCTGACCATACTCCAGCATGACATAGTTGGTGATGTCAACGATATTGTTAATGGGGCGGACACCATTGGCTCTCAGCCGCTGAC
>SVLX01000067.1 GCA_015067725.1 Oscillospiraceae bacterium
CTTGACGCAGTATTTCGGAGAGTTTCATTTACAGGGGAGAGTTTCACATTTTCCGCAGAGTTTCACTTCGGATTTGAAACTATGTGAAACCAAAACCGACCGTAGCATAATTATCATATGTTGCCACAGGGGAAGGCTTAGGCTTTCCCCTGTTTTTTCGTGTTAAGCAAAACGAAAGAGGCTGCCAATGGATATTGTCATTGCAATCATCAAATTGTTAATCTTATTTGCGTCAGTTATACTGATTGTCTTTTCTTGTATCACACTATATCGTTGGAGAAGAACTGCCTTCGATTCAACCACTGCGTATTTAAGAAACCTAAGGTACATTCATCCGGGTGAAAAGGTGTGTATCCAAGCACCGGATAAGCCAGAACTCCAGTATGTGCGTAGTGACAAGAGCTCGAAAACGATGGTTTATTGGGAATACTGCTATACTGTGGGTGGAGTTCAGTATTGCAAGTCTTTTTTTCATGAAGACGATGAGACCAAATTGCCATTAAAAATTAGAATACACTATAATCGGAAAACTCCGGGAATCATGTATCGGGAGGGAGCGGTGCGAGACGGTGTAATCATCTCAGTGTCCTTAATTGTTCTGAGTACACTATTCGTGTTTTTGGTAGCTGCTTCGTACTTTTGGTGACTCGACTTGGAGTAAAGCCGACAGAAAGATTAAATCATACTAACATTGAGCATGAGACTTTTTGGAACACATTGGATTATCTTTGTTAAACAAAAACCATAAATTGTATCCATAATTACACCAAATCCGCAAAGGAAGGCTTAGGCTTTCCACTGCCTCTTTTTCCTGTGTTAATCCATAACGTCAGGCAATAGAATAAAGAATATCCCTCTCCGCCGGTTCATGCTGGCAGAGAGGGTTTTTTTACATAGCATTGCAGGTTTTATCATTTTGCGGTTGCCATCAGGTGTGCTGTTGCTCCTTAAGGCGTTCTGCTGTAGCCAGAATCAACGCCTTGATGGTGGCAAGCTGCTCCGGCGTTAATCCCATAATCATCTCCATAAGCACAAGCCGGTCTGCCGCACCGTCATCACGGCCAGACATCATTCGACTGAACGCCTGTGCCAGTTTCTGGTCCGGGGTAATCTGCAAGAACATTTCACCCTTGCCCTCTCTTAGCCAGGTTTCGGAGACATTGAACTCCCGGCAGATTGCGGTAATGACAGGTGCGACAGGAGCGTTTTCACCAGTCTCATATTTGCCGATTGTTGAGCGACCGCAACCAATTCGACTTGAGAATTCCTGCTGGGTCAAACTCTGGGATTTTCGGAGCGCAATAATGCGGCTACCAATCGTATCATCCAAGGTTCTCACCCCTTGAAGGACAGCAGTTGTGGTTATCCGTGGATGATTTCCCGTCCAACTCCCTCCGCAAATCCTCCAACCCCATACCCCGCTCCTTAGCGATCCTGCTCAAATCCGCATACTCATACTTCACCCGCTTCACCCCATAACCGGAGCTGACCTTCCTGCGCACCCGGCCATAAGGGGTGTCCACCGTTTCGGTTTTCCGCTCCAGGGTGTAACGGTTCATGGCCTGCTCCCGGATGCCCAAAGTAGAGGTGTGGCGGAACATCAGCTCTGCCATCTTCTCCTTGTCCTCAATGCGGCAAAGTACCCGAATCAGGATGCCGGGGCGGGATTTCTTCATGCCAATGGGGGAGGTGAACGCGTCCAGTGCCCCTTCCTCCATAAACTGCTCCAGCGCAAAACCCATGGCTTCTGCGGTCATGTCGTCCACATTGCAGCTCAGTTCCACCACCGAATCCACCTGCGCCGCCGTCTGACCCAGCATCGCCCGGACACAGTTGGCCTTGGGGAAGTCCTTTTTGCCCATGCCATAGCCAATGGACGCTACACGCATGGTGGGCATATCTCCAAAGCGGTTCACAAAATGCTTTAGCAGTGCCGCCCCGGTGGGGGTACACAGCTCGCCCTCAATCCGGCCGCCATAGATGGGCACATCCTGCAAAATCAGCGCCGTCGCCGGTGCGGGTACAGGCAGAATCCCATGGGCGCACCGCACCGCCCCACAGCCCACATGGACAGCCGAGGCGATAACCTGCTCCGGTCGCAATTCTTCCATGAGCATACATACCGCCGTAATGTCAGCCAGTGCATCCATCGTCCCCACCTCATGGAAGTGAATATCGGAAATGGGCACACCATGCACCTGACTCTCTGCCTTGGCAATAAGTTCATAGACCGAAAGCACATCCTCCCGCACCCGGTCCGTCAGGGGGAGATGGCTGAGAATGTGGTGAATCTCATGGAGACTGCCGTGATGGTGGCCGTCTTCGTGCCCGCGGGTGTGCGTATGGGGATGTTCGTGGGTGTGCGTATGGATATGCTCGTGACCGTGTTCATGTTCGTGACCGTGTTCGTGTTCATGGCTGTGACCATGTTCGTGGTCGTGGAAATGACTGTGATTTTCGCCATGGCTGTGGTCTTTTCTGTGACCGTGGTGTTCGTGGCTGTGGTCATGGAGATGTTCGTCTTCTTCCTGACCATGGATCATGACCCGGAAGTGGGTGCCGGTGATGCCGCATTTGACCGCCTTCTCTGTGGTCAGGGTCACACCGGGAATCCCCAGGGCATTGAGCTTGTGGAGAAATGCCTCCCGGTTGGGCAACAGCTCCAGCAGGGCGGCGGTGAGCATATCCCCGGCCGCTCCCATGCCGCAGTCCAGATACAGTGTTCTCATGGCTTTACCTCCATGTGGTTGATCATATTGGCCAGATAACCTGCGCCAAAACCATTGTCAATGTTCACCACACTGACGCCGCTGGCACAGGAATTCAGCATGGACAGCAGTGCGGACACACCCCCAAAGGATGCTCCATACCCCACGCTGGTGGGTACAGCAATCACCGGGCAATCCGCAAGACCGCCCACCACACTGGCCAGCGCGCCCTCCATGCCTGCAATGGCGATAATCACACTGGCCCCCATAATCAGCTCCATATGGGCCAGCAATCGATGCACCCCGGAGACACCTACATCATACAGACGCACCACCTGACTGCCCAGAATTTCCGCAGTCAGGGCGGCTTCTTCGGCTACGGGAATGTCACTGGTGCCGCCGGTGGCAATGACGATCCGACCGATGCCGTCTGACTCGGGGAAACCGCCCACAATGCCCACTTTTGCCGCCTCCCGGTAGTCCAGAGGGGTATGGGCAGAGACATAGTCTGCCGCCTCCTTGCTCAGACGGGTGATGAGAATCCGATCCTGACCGTGCTGGCGCATGGTTTCAATGATGCCCACAATCTGCTCCGGGGTCTTGCCTGCACCGTAGATGACCTCGGCGGCACCTTGACGCACCTTCCGGTGCAAATCTACCTTGGCATAACCGATATCTTCAAAGGGAGACATCTTAATCTGCAAAAGAGCCTCGTCTACACTGGTTTTTCCAGCCTGTACAGACTCCAAAAGTTTTCTGATTTCACTGTTCATGGCGTACCTCCAGATCCAGCAATACGGAATTGTAGTATTTTTTCAGTTCCCTGACCAATTCTTCCCGGTGGGACAAAACTTTCTTCAAATCCTCTGCCGTGACTTGCAGTTTTGCGTCCTTCCCCATGAGCCTGACCCGGAAATCCCGGAAACCCAGTCCGGTCAGACACCCCTCTGCTTTTTCTGTTTTCTCCAGCAAATCCGGGGTAATGGTTATTCCGGTAGGAATCCGGGTGGCAAGACAGGCATAGGCGGGTTTATCGTGGGTAAATAGTCCGGCTTCTTTGGACAGGCGGCGGATCTCGCTTTTGGTGAGTCCGCATAGACGAAGGGGCGAGAGCACCTTCAACTCCTGCAACGCCCGCATACCGGGGCGGTCAGAAGCGTCGTCTGAGGCATTTGTTCCATCCAGAAGACAGGGGAAACCGTCCCGCTCCGCGGCTTCAACAATCCGGCTGAATAGTGCCCGCTTGCAGAAATAGCACCGGTTGGCGGGGTTGGCGGCTACCTCCGGAATGGTCAGCACATCAAAGGGCAGAATCTCCATGTCTGTGCCCAGTTCCCGGGCAAGGGCAATGGCATCGTCCAGCTCAAATTGGGGCTGAAAAGGTGTCTTGACATAGTAAGCCTTTACCTGCCGGGCATAGCGTTTGGCGGCACAGAGCAGATAAGCCGAATCCACGCCACCGGAGAATGCCACACCAACCCGGGGATGCTCCCGGAAAAACCGTTCCAAATCCATGAGAAGACCTCCAAAGCAAAAGGCACATGAACCCTATCGCAAGGATTCATGTGCCTGGATTACACAAGTAAACCCGATATGGTCACCGTTTCTTCTGACCATTCTACAGGAAAACCGGTAAATTTGCAAGTAATTTCTTTAAGGAATCTCAATTACAGGAAGGTTTTTGTGGACAGATCATAGACCTTACTGCAAATGCGGTTGGCCAGATGCCGGTTATGGGTTACGGCGATGATGCCCATGTTCCGCTTTTCTGCCTCGCTCAGCACCACATTCCAGATTTGCGCCTGGGTAATCACATCCAGCATGGTGCTGATTTCGTCACAAATCAGGTAATCTGCGCCACTCATCAATGCCCGCGCCACACAGAATCGCTGTAACTCGCCACCGGACAGCTCCCGGGGGAATCGCTCCAGCCAGCCCCGCTCAATGCCGAAAGCATCCAGCACATCTTCCCGCAGTTCTCCGCTTTCTTCCAGCACCTTCTTCAGCCGCCAGCGGGGGTTGATGGCTTTCTCTGGGTGCTGGCAAATGAGCTGTACCGGGCAGACACCCTTAAGGGGCAGGGGTGCGCCATCGAGTAAGATTTCCCCCTCAGTGGGCTGTAAATATCCGGCAAGAAGCATAGCCAGTGTGGTTTTGCCGTAGCCGCTGGGGGCAAAGAGGGCCAGCCGGTCGCCCTTGTTGACGGTGAGGTTGCAGTCCTCCAGAATCCAATTCTGCCGCCGGTCATAGCGGAAACGGATGTTTTTTGCTTCAAGCCCCATGATAGCACCTCACTTCTCCACCACGCACCTGCCGCATAGGCGGTACAGTCGTGTGGCATTCTTCTGTGGCATAAGGACACCGGGGCGCAAAGAGACAGCCCTGAGGCAGATTTCCGGCGTAGGGCTGGAAACCGGCAATGGGGGTAAAGCCATTTTGGGGCAGAGCATTCCAGAGTGCCTTGCTGTAAGGGTGGCGTAGAGCCTCCGGACCTTGTCGGAAGTCCTGAGCAGGGGCGGTTTCCACCGTTGTTCCGGCATAGAACACCGCCACCCGGTCGGCAAACGCAAAAGCCAAATCAATATCGTGGGTAATGAGAACAACAGCCCTTCCCTCGTCCGCCATCTCCCGGAACAGCTTCAGGGCCTCCAGCGCCTGATCCAAACTCATGCCGGGGGTGGGTTCGTCGGCAATAATCAGTCTGGCATCGGTTAGCAGTGCCGTTGAGACCAGGGCCCGCCGGGCCATACCGCCGGAAAGCTGGAAGGGATAGAGCTTCTCCGTCTTTTCCGGCAGACCAAACCGCCGGAATAATCCTCTGCGCTTTTCCGTGGGGCGGGGTTTCCGGTGACCGTCCACCTGTTTGCCCACCTGCATTAAGGGGTCCAGGTAGGCAACAGACTGGGGAACAAGGGCAATCTCCGTCCCCCGGAGTTGCTTTTGCCGCTCTGGGGTCAGGGCTTCTCCGTTATAGCGCAGACTTCCGCCGGTGGTGGCATTCCCTGGGAGAATCCCCAAAATGGCAGATGCCAGCAAGCTCTTTCCGGACCCGGAAGACCCGGCAATGGCCAGAATTTCCCCGGGGTACACGGTTAAGCTCAGGCTGGAGATGACCTGCAAATCCCGTTGCTCCAGTGCGCCGTCATACATCCGGAAAGAGACAGACAGGTCGCTGACTTCCAGCAGGGGGGTATTTACATTCTGATTCATGGCAAAACCTCCTTATTCCTGCGCACTGTAGGGGTCAATAATCATTCTCAGGTTGTCTCCCAGACGGTCCACCAACAGCACAATCAAAACCAGCGTCAGACCGGGGAAAACTGCCGTCCACCACATTCCGGAGGAGATATACTTCATGCTTTCCGCCAGAATAATGCCGATAGCCGGCTGTTCGGGCGGCAGACCAAAGCCCAGGAAGGAAATGGAGGCTTCGTGCAAAATGGCGTGGGGGAACATCAGCACAAGTCCAACAAAGAACTGTGGCACCAGATGGGGCAGAAGATGGTTGGTGAGAATCCAGCCACTACTCTTGCCAAATCTCCGGGAGACAGCGATATACTGCTGACTCCTAAGTTGCATGACCTCGCCCCGGATGACTCTGGCCAAACTGGTCCAGTGGGTGACGGCAACGCCGACCAGAAGACCCTTAAGCCCCCGCCCCAGAGCGAAGGAAATCAGGATAATCAGAATGGTATGCGGTACACCCATGACCAAGTCAATGACCCAGTTGATGCACCCATCCACCCGCTTCGACCCGGTGGCGGCGGCAATACCGATGAGCACGGCAACCACCGCACTGATGCAGGAAGCAACAATCCCGACGGTCATACTGACGGACATTCCCTTCAGGGTGCGCAGGAACAAATCCCGCCCCAAACTGTCTGTGCCGAAAGGATGAGCCAGAGAGGGGGGCTGTTTCGTGGCCATAAAGTCAGCCTCTACCGCCGACTCAGGGATCAGAATTCCGGCGGCATAGGTGGCAATAAGAATCAGTGCCATCAGAATGGTCAGGAGAAGTACTCTGGTTCTGCGGTTCAGTTTTCTCATTTCTCCACCTCCCGAATCTGAGGGTCAACCACACCATAGAGCAGGTTGGCGATCATATTGCCCACGCAGACAAAGAGGGCGGAGAACAAGGTCACACCCAGAAGAAGCGGCACATCGGAGTTCAAACCGGCCGCCGCTACCGCAGAGCCCAGTCCGGGGTAGGAAAACACATTCTCCGCCATCACCGAGCCGCCAAAAAGCTCAGCAAAAGAGGCAAATTGCAAAGTCAGGGCGGGGAGCAGAATATTCCGCAGACCATGCCGCCGCAGGAGCGTCCATTTCCCCTCGCCACGGGCACGGGCAAAGAGGACATACTCACTGTTCATCACATCCACCAACTTCTGCCGGGTGTGCAGGGCGATATTGGCAAAGGACATGAGGCTTAAGGTGAAGGCGGGCAGAATCAAATGGTGCAGTCTCTGCCAGATGGTCACATCGCTGTCCAGAATGCCAATGGGGGAGGAGAAACCAATGGGAAACCATCCCAACACCACGGAAAACAGCAGCAGAAGAACCAATCCCAGCCAGAAAGTAGGGACGGAAGACAGCAAATAGCAAATCTTCTTCAGCACTTTATCCGGCCACCGGTTCTGATTCATGCCCATGACACAGCCCAGCAGGAATCCAATGACCCCGGAGAAGACCCAGGCGCAGAGCATCAACGCCAGAGAATTTACAAACCGCTGACCGATAATCTCCGCTACAGGTCTGCGGTACAGCAGCGAAGTTCCCAAATCCCCATGGAGCAGGGAATTGAGCCAGCTAAAATACCGCTCCACCGGAGGCTCATTGACCCCCCAGTAATCTTCAATCTGTGCCCGCTGTTCGTCGGAAACCGGACCAATACCCATGATGTACTGCTGTACCGGGTCTACCGGCGACAGGGTGACCAGCACAAAGGCAATGATGCTCACCGCCAACAGCAGAGTTATGATTTTGAAGCCATAGGTGAGGAAAATCCGACCCAGCCGACCAAAGATTCCCTTCATTTGGCATTCCTCTCTTTCTGCCCCATGGGTTTTGTGGCGCGGTGCGGGGCAAGCATTGGCACGCCGTTACAGGACTGGGGGATTACTCCACCCAGCTCCACTCGTTCAGGTTTTGCAGCAGCGGCATACTGGCCCCGTGGGGGTGAAGTTGCTGCTGACCGATGGAAAGACCATCCCGGACATAATACAGGTGGTCGATGTTGACAATCCAGACCCAGGGGCACAGACCCTTCATGGCCGTGCCGGTGGTGCCATCCCACTGGGCAAGCTGCCAGTTGCGGTAGGCTTCTTCTGTGGTGCGGGCTTCCATGGCGGCGGTGAGGTGGCCGTCAATGGTTTCGTCCATGAGACCCTGAGGATTGTAGAAGTCGTCTTTCAGTGCCCCGGCGCTGTGGTACAGGCAGTAGCTTTCGTACGGGTTTGCCGCGCCCCAGCCCATCATAACGCCATTGGAGAACATCCGCTTGGCCAGGTCATCCCAGCTTGTACCCTCTACGGTGATGCTGATGCCAATCTCCTTCACCTGCTGTGCGGCGGCCATCGCAATCGCCTGACGGACAGAGTCGCCGCTGGGATAAAGAACGGTGAATTCAGCCTTCACGCCGTCACGCTCCACAATACCGTCGCCGTCGGTATCCGCCCAACCGGCATCGGCAAGAAGCTGCTTGGCATACTCCACATTGGTTTCCACCTTGACTTTCGGGTTGTTCCAGGGCATACCGTCATTCTCGGAGTAACAGGGAGTAGCAAAACCGTTGAGGGCGACATCTGCAACCAGCTCCCGGTCAATGCAATAAGCAATCGCCTGGCGAATCTCCACATTGCAGGTGACATTGTTGCCAATGGGATAACCACTTTCGGTGAGCTTGCCCTCGTCAGGCAGGACAGGCAGAGTGAAGCCACGGTTGTCAATGGAGGAAATGGACTGCACCTCATAGCCGGGGATTTCCGTGGTGGCCAGGGTTGCGGCAGTCAGCGCCACATCCACCTGACCGCTCTTGACGGCGGCAAAGGCGGCATCCTCATCCATGAAGACGATGGTTACATTCTTAATGGCAGGAACAGTACCATAATAATCCTCGTTGGCGGTGAGCAGGAGCTGCTCCTGAGGATTCCACTGGACAAATTTCCAGGGACCTGAGCCAATGGGGTCAGTGCCGTAATCCTCACCATAGGCGTGCTCCGGAATAATGCCCACAGAGGCTACGGTATTCAGGAAGACGGAGGTTGGACGATTCAGGGTGAAGACCACAGTTTGGTCATCGGGCGTCTCTACCTTCTCCAAAAAGGTCAGGTCAACAGAGGCCTGCGCAGACTTCGCCGTCTCAAAGGTAAAGGCAACATCGGAAGCGGTGACGGCCTCACCATCGGTAAACCGGGCATCATCACGGAGACTGAAGGTCCAGACCAGACCGGAATCGTCCAGATTATAGTCTGTTGCCAAGTCATAGCTGAAGCTCATGTCGTAGTTGTACCGGAGCAGAGTGCTCTGAATCAGGGGAGTGTTGCCGTGTCCCCAGCCCTGAGTGGGGTCAAGGGTGGTGGGTTCAGTGGAAATGGCAATGACCACGGAATCTTCGTCCCGGGAGATGGATTGGGGATCACCGCTGCATCCGACCAACAGACTCAGGAGCATCAGGAGGGACAGAATGAGGGGGAGAATTCTTCTTACAAGCATGGATATATTCCTTTCTGATTTGCAGGGAAAGTGTTCCTGCCTATACTTTCTTATATTATAACGATGTCGGAATTTGCCCGCAAGCCCCCTGGGGGGATGAAAAATGCAGAAAACAGAGAAAAAACGCCAACGGAGCGAACTGATATGATCCCCCTAAAGTAGGCCACGGAAATATCCAAAGTCTATTTTAGGGGGATTACTATGTCTAAATCGAGACACAGTGCGGAATGGAAGATAGCGCTT
>SVLX01000068.1 GCA_015067725.1 Oscillospiraceae bacterium
CACCACCGAGCCCGGTTGCACCGAGGCTGGCGAGGAAACCCGCTATTGCACCGACTGCGATGCCACCGAGACCCGTGAAGTCGCTCCTGTCTGCCCCGCTGAGAAGTTCACTGACGTGGATACTAAGCAGTGGTATCACGAAGGCATTTGCTATGTCATCCGCAACGGTCTGATGAACGGCAAGAGCGAAACCGTATTCGCCCCCAACGCCAACCTGACCCGTGCTGAGCTGGTCACCGTGCTGTACCGCATGGCAGGCGAGCCCAGCGTGGAAGACCTGGAGCATCCCTTCGCTGACGTTGCCGACGACACCTGGTACACCGATGCGGTCATCTGGGCATACAATGCCGAGGTTGTTAAGGGCATCTCCACCACCGCTTTCGCCCCCAATGCCAACATTACCCGCGAACAGATTGCCACCATTCTGTATCGTTACGCCGGTGCTGAAGAAGTGGAAGAAGATGCTCTGGCTGACTTCACCGATGCCGGTAAGGTCAATGCCTATGCCGTCGATGCCATGAATTGGGCCGTTTCCGTTGGCCTGATCAACGGTATGGATGATGCTACTCTGGCACCTCAGGGTAATGCTACCCGGGCTCAGATTGCCACCATCCTGATGCGGTATTGCGAGGGCTAATCCCATCGCAAACTGTTACGTTTAGTGCTTCAATCTCCTTTTTGGGCGCTGTCTTTACCTGCTCCACTTTGGAACAGATAGAGGCAGCGCCTCTTTTTACCTGACTGACAGAATAGCAAATTGCTGTTTATGCTTGATTTTTTTACGGATTTCTGCTATTCTATGAGAGATAATCTGGATATAAAAGCTGGAGGTACTCATGAACGAGCGAGAAATTGGCGAACTGCGGCGGCGACTGAAGCCGGAGAAAACCAGCATCACCCATATCCGGGGTTGCTATGTGGACGAACAGCGGGAGATTGTTTCCCGATTTGACCAGTCGGTCAGCATTCTCTCCGAAGAGGAGGGCGAGCGGGTTTTAGCCCTGATGAAAAAGAGCCTGTCCGGGACGTTGGGCAAGAATCTGGTGGATATTTCTTTCCCCACCAAGGTTGTGGCTGAAGGTGAGGAGCATAAACTGCTGATGGCTCTGCGTAATGGCGGCACAAAGAACGATGAACTGCTGGAGACCTTCTACCGTAAGGTGACTGAGGCGGTGCATCTGGAGACCGGCTATGTGATTCTGTTGGCAGAAGATGCCTATGATGTCCCCTTTAAGGGGCGGGATGACCGTGTAATGGACGAAGGCGCTGAGACAGTGTTCCGGTATCTTCTGTGCAGCATCTGCCCGGTGAAGCTGTCCAAGCCGGTGCTGACCTTTGATTTGTCTGGCGGCGCGTTCCACGAGCGGGCTGTTGATTATCAGGTGGGCAGTCCGGAGCTGGGATTCCTGTTCCCTGCCTTTGATGCCCGGGCAACCAACATCTATGGCGCGCTGTATTACTGCCGGAATCTGGCGGAGAATCAGGGGGACTTTGTGACGTCTGTCTTTGGTACACAGCCGCCCATGCCTGCCGCCGAGCAGAAAGAGGTATTCCAGAGCATTCTGGGCATGAGTCTGGAGGAGGAATGTTCCCTGGAGACGGTGCAGGCTGTCCGTGACCAGCTCTGCGCCATGATTCAGGAGCACAAGGAGAGCAAAGAGCCGGAACTGCTGACCATCAACAAGGGGACGGTGAAGGGTGTGCTGGCCTCCTGCGGCGTATCGGCTGAGCGTGTGGCGTCCTTTGACCGGGAATTTGACCAGGTTTTCGGCGCGGATATGGATATTCAGCCCCGGATTGTGGTCGACCCCAAGCAGATGGAGGTCAAGACCCCGGATGTGACCATTAAGGTAAATCCGGAGCGCCCCGGTTTGGTGGAGACCAGAGTCATTGACGGGGCGAGGTACATTCTGGTGCGGGCAGAAGAAGGGGTGGAGCTCAACGGCGTAACCATCCAGATTCACGAAGACCCCGCCGAAGAATAAGATAAAAAATACCCCAAACCGGAGGAGTCCGGGTCGGGGAATGGGGGAGAGGTCATGTATTCCCGTGTGTATGTGGAAATCACCAACATTTGCAACCGGAGCTGTTCCTTCTGCCCCGGTACGGTCAGACCCCTGCGCACCATGACGGAGCAGGAATTCCGTGAGATTGCCGGAAAACTCCGGGGGGTCACCAAATACCTGTATTATCATCTGATGGGAGAGCCTCTGACCCATCCGTTACTCCCCCGGTTTGTGGAGATTGCCACAGAATATGGTTTCCGCTCGGCCATTACCACCAATGGGACACTGCTCCCGGAGCGGGGGCAGTGCCTCATTGACCGCAGAGTATACAAGGTAAATATCTCCGTTCATTCTTTTGAAGAGGGGACGGAGGAGGATTACGATAACTATATCCGGGGCTGTCTGGACTTTGCCGGAAAAGCCGCAGAAGCCGGGGTGCTGGTGGTACTCAGACTGTGGAACAATGGCTGTGACGACGGTCGCAACGAGAGAACCATTGCCCGCATCCGTGAAGCATTCCCTCAACCCTGGCGGGAAGGCCCCCGGGGCATCAAGGTGGCACAGCGCATCTATCTGGAACACGCTGACCGGTTCTCCTGGCCGGATTCTGCCGCCGAGGACATGGGGGAGCGGGTATTTTGTTATGGTCTGCGGGATCACTTTGCCATCCTCTGTGATGGGCGGGTTGTGCCTTGTTGCCTTGACCGGGAGGGGGCAATCACTCTGGGCAACATCTTTGCAGAAGACTTGCAGACCATTCTTGCCTCACCCAGGGCCAAGGCCATGGTGGAGGGTTTCTCCTGCAGACAAGCGAAAGAGGAACTCTGCCGGAAGTGTGGCTATGCCCGGAGATTTGGGTGAAGGGGTAAAATATGATGACCGCCAGGCATTCAAGCCCGGCGGTCATTTTCCATCCCATCAAGTGGGATTATAGCTGATAATCACATCCATCTCCTGCAAAGCGGAAACATCGGTAACATTGGTGCGGAAGACATTGACCTGAATCAGGTTGTAGCATCCGGCCAGTACATTGATGTCGGAGATGTTGTTGTAGTCCAGATAGACATAGTTGAGACTCATCAAATCCTTCAGCCCGCTGACATCTTCAAAGAAGTTGTGGCAACCGTTGAAACTAACCAGTGCCGCATTGTCCGGGAAGTCGGGGATGGTGACAATGTCATTGTAAGAGACGTTAATGTCCTGCACGTTCACCAGTGTGGCCATTTCGTCCATGGCGGTCAGGGCATTGTAAGACAGGTTCAGATTCACCAGACTGGTACAGCCGCCAATGCCGGTGATGTCGGTCAGGTCGTTGTCTGCCGCATTCAGGTCGGTCAGACTCTTGAGCTGGTTTACGCCGGTCAGGTGGGTGAGCAGATTGCTGGACACATCAAGCTGCGTCAGCCCCTTGCAGGTGGCAATGGCAGAGAAGTCGGTCAGGGCATTGTTGGACAGATTCAGTACGCTCAGCTTTTCCAGTCCGCCCAGTGCGCCGAAGTTGGAAATGGCATTGTGCTGTAAATCCAGAGTCTCCAGATTGCTGTTGCCCAGGAGGGGAATCAGGTCAGAGATGCTGTTGACCGAGGCATTGAGCTGCTTCAGGGTGGTCAGGTTGTTGAGCCCGTTCAGGGTGGAGAGTTGGCAGGAGGAGATATCCAGCGTCTCAAGCTGAGGCAGTGCGCCAATCAAACTGAGCTGGTCGGCATTGAGGAGACACCCGGACAAATCCAGTGTCTTCAGGTCCTCCATAGAAGACAGGAAACTCAGGTCGATCATGGGCTGATTCTCAATGGTGAGGCTGGTCAGACCGGAGAAATAGTGAAGCTGAGAGAAATCGGTTACCTCCTGCGGGATGGTCATTTCTGTAATGCTCCACAAATCGGCGGTGGTCAAATCCGAACCGGAACCACGGCTCAGCAAATCCCGGACATAAATCTCCAGATTGGGGTCAGCCAAATCCACCACTTCAATGACGCCACCGACGGTATAGCCAAACATCCCCAGCTTACTCACCAGACCGCTTTCATTGACGGACAGGGCGGTGATGATGGTCTGACCCTGCCCCAGTTCAATGACCGGGTTGCCGGGGTCTTCCAGCGTGGGGTACTCATCGGTGGCGGAGACATAGAGCTGACCGTCCGCACCGGTGACGGTGACGGTCAGATATTGGGTATAGAAGCCGGGGGTGATGTCCACCGTGGGGGTGGCGGGTCGCTTGGCATCCAGACTGGCCCGGATATTGGGGTCAGCGATTTTGTCCAGCATATTCACCGCATCCAGCAGCTTATTCTGCTCCACATACGTCTGGCACAGCTCCAGATAGACCGCCTCATTGCCACCGGCGGCAATGGCATTGGAGAGGGTATATTCTGCTTTGGTATAATTCCCACTGGCTTTATAGGCGTTGGCCAGGGTGACGGCTCTGCTCTGGTCCTGTTGCTGCAGGGAATAGGCCCAGCGGTAATAGGTGATGGCGGTATCATAATCCTCCTCGGCGTAGGCACTGTGCCCCCAGTCGGTCAGGATATCGGCGGTTAGCTCCCGGTCATAAATCAGGAAATACCAGGCTGCGCCACCGAGAAGGGCGAAAATGAGGAACCAAATGATAATATGCTTTAATGCCCGCATAGTTCAGACACTCCATTTCAAAAAACTGTGTACATTATACCGTATACGCCGTATATTGTCAAGTTTTCTGGCGGTTTTCCCGGAAAAAGGGAGGATTATCCCTTGACAACGGAGGAAAAGAGGGGTATAATGGTGAAAATATTGGAGGTTGCCACCGGGTAACCCAATGCGTAGAGCATTCGCTTGCACATCATTAGGTCTTTGAAGATGTGCACTGGCGGGTGCTTTGTTTTTTAGGGGGGTGAAGATGCGAATAAAGAATCCCTTTGCAGACCTGACCGGATTTGAGCGAATGCTGTGGTTGGGGTCGGTGCTGGTCATTGTGGTGTCTTGTTTGCTGTCCGGGGGAGGGGACTGGCTCAGTGTGGTGGCCTCTGTCATTGGGGTGACGGCACTGATTTTTGTGGCCAAGGGCTATGTGCTGGGGCAGGTGCTGACGGTGGTTTTTGCAGGTTTTTATGGGACTATTTCCTTTTTCTTCCGGTATTATGGGGAGATGCTCACCTATTTGGGCATGACTGCACCCATGGCGGTGGTCAGTGCGATAAGTTGGTTGCGCAACCCCTATGCCGGGACTAAGGAGGTGGCGGTGCACCGGCTGACCAGAGGGCAGTTTTTCTGGATGGTGGTGATGTCGGCGGTGAGTACGGCGGTATTTTATGTCCTGCTCCGGACACTGGGCAATGCCAATCTGCTCTTTAGCACCATATCTGTGACCACAAGCTTTGTGGCCGCCTATCTGACCTGCTGCCGCAGTCCTTACTATGCGCTGGGCTATGGGACCAATGATGTGGTATTGATTGTGCTGTGGATACTGGCGACCATGGAGGACAGGCGCTATCTGCCCATGGTGGTGTGCTTCGTGATGTTTCTGGTCAATGACCTCTATGGTTTCTGGAACTGGCAGAGAATGGCCAGGCGGCAGACAGGCTGAGACGCAAAGAATCCCGTGCCTCTGCATACAATGGGCAGAGGTGATTGACATGGAGACATATTTGATTGCACTGGCCTTGCGGCGGGCGGGTTACCGGGATGTGGAGTCGTTTCAGCAGGCGATGACCCTCCCGGTGACCGGACAGGTGGACAGAGCGACATTGCAGGCTTTGGAGCCATACTTTCTGGGCTACCGGCGATTACGATTGCAAAGAGGGGATACCTTCTGGTCGCTGGCGCAGCGGTTTGGTGTGCCGGTTGAGACGGTGCAGGCGGCAAATCCCAATCTTGACCCCCTTAGATTGCCGGTGGGGGTACAGGTAACGGTGCCGCTGCCGTTTCCGGTTGTGCCGGTGGATATACCCATGACCTCGGCACTGTGTCGGCTGTGCATCCGGGGGCTTGTGGCCAGATATCCCTTTGTGCAGAGGGAAACCATGACCACCACGGCTTATGGTCGTCCGGTGGAGCGGGTACAGTTGGGGCGGGGAAGGGAGAAATTGCTCTATACCGCTGCCCACCATGCCAATGAATGGATCACTGCCACACTGCTGCTATCTTTCATCGAAAGCCTGGCAAAAGCTGCTGTATTGGGGCAGACCATCGACGGGGAAGACGGTGCAGAACTGCTCAGAACATATACCTTCCATCTGGTGCCCATGGTGAATCCGGATGGGGTGGATTTGGTTACCGGGGCACTGCAACCGGGGGACAGCCAATACGAGTCTGCGCGGCAACTGGGGGAGCGATATCCCCAAGTTCCCTTTCCCTTTGGGTGGAAAGCCAATCTGCTGGGGGTGGACTTGAACCTGAATTACCCGGCGCAGTGGGAAAAAGCCCGGGAAATCAAGTTTTCTCAGGGCTATACTCAGCCGGGGCCCCGGGATTATGTGGGCGCAGCACCGCTTGACCAGCAGGAAACGAAGGCACTGGCTGAGCTGACAAGGAAATTGGAACCCAGTCTGGTGCTGGCATACCACAGCCAGGGAGAGGTGATTTACTGGCAGTTTGCGGACATTGAAATTCCGGGTGCAAGGGTACTGGCGGAGCGGTTTTCCCGAATTAGTGGCTATGCGCTGGAGGATACACCCTATGCCTCGTCTTTTGCCGGGTACAAGGACTGGTTTATTCAGGATTTCCGCAGGCCGGGATTTACGATTGAGGTGGGAAAAGGGAAGAATCCACTGCCTCTTGAGCAATTTCCCGGGATTTTTGAGGATAACCTGGGAATATTGTCGATGGTTTCGGGGTAAAAATGAGCCTCAGCGTGGTTTTTTGGCTGTGTTTGTTACAATGCCGACATACCCGGATTGGTAAGGGGAGCACTTCGGTGCTCCTCTTTTATGCGCCGTTGCTGATGTGTGTTTTACGTTCAGCAAATTTAATGACGTAAATGATTTGCATTTCCTTGATGGAAGTGCTATAATAAAATGAATCATCGGCCGGCCGGATTCCGGACAATTGGCGATCCAATGGTGGATAGGTCCATCGGGTCTAAAGCCATACAAGGAGGCACATCATGCGCAAATGCAAAATGGCCAATTGGCATTTTTTGCCATCCATTCAATAACGGAGGGGTATTATGCTGACCTACAAAACCTGCACTCTCTGCCCCCGGGTCTGTGGAATTGACCGCACGGCCGGGGAGCGGGGGTTTTGTGCCATGCCGGGGAAAGCCCGGGTGGGTAAAATCATGCGCCATTACTGGGAAGAGCCGGCTTTGGCCGGTGCCGGTGGCAGTGGGGCAATATTCTTCTCCGGTTGTACGCTGGGTTGTCTCTACTGCCAGAATGAAGCCATCAGCCGGGAGGCGGTGGGGCAGGAAATGGATTCTGCCCGGCTTCGTGCCGCTATGGAGGAATTGATTGCACAGGGTGCGGAAAATATTGATTTGGTGACCCCAACCCACTTCCTGCCGGACATTCTGCCTGCTTTGACACCCAAACTGCCAGTGCCGGTGGTCTATAACTGCGGCGGTTATGAGCGGGTGGAGACACTCAGACAGTTGGATGGGCTGGTGGACATCTATTTGCCGGATTTAAAGTACGGATCTGCGGCACTGGCCGGGGAGCTGTCCCGGGCAGAGGATTACTTCTCTGTGGCCACAAAAGCCATAGAGGAAATGGTGCGGCAGGTGGGCCCTTATGTGATGGAGGGGGAGAAACTGCGCCGGGGTGTGCTGGTGCGGCATCTGATTTTGCCGGGGCAGGTGGAGAATTCCCTGCGGGTGCTGGATTATTTGGGCGAGTCATTTCCCAAAGATACCCTCCTGGTGTCGCTGATGCGGCAGTATACGCCAATGCCCCGGGTAATGCACCATCCGGATTTGTGCCGTACTGTGACGCAGGAGGAATATGAGGCGGTCCTGAGCTGGATGTATCTCAATGGTCTCAAGGGCTTTACGCAGGAGGCACAGGCGGCCGCAAAAGACTATATCCCAAATTTCTAACGAATGTTTGCAATTTGAAAGGAAGTATGATAGAATAAGAAAAAGGGGGTTAAGACCATGGGAAGAAAGAGCGCTAAGCAACAGGAAGTCCTGGCATACATCGGTGAATTTGTCGAAAAACACGGCTACGCACCCACAGTCCGGGAGATTGGTGACGGTGTCGGGCTGAATTCCACCGCCACGGTGGTCTATCACCTGGACAAGCTCCAGAAGAAAGGTATGCTGGCCTATGAATCCGGCAAGAAACGAGCCATTACGCTGTCAAATCCGCCGCTGAAAGAGGGGCAGATTCCCATTGTGGGCGTGGTTACTGCCGGCGTGCTCATTCTGGCGGTGGAGAACCGGGAGGGTACACTCAGTTGGGATGGCGACCCGGATTGCTTCGCCCTGCGTGTCCGGGGTGACAGCATGATTGATGCCGGTATTCTGGAGGGAGATCTGGTGGTGGTTCGACCCCAGCAGAGCGCCGATGATGGGCAGATTGTGGTGGCCATGATTGAAGACGAGGCCACGGTCAAGACTCTGCGCCGCAGCAGAGGGATGGTCTGGCTGCAGCCGGAGAATCCCGCTTACAGCATCATTCAGGCCGATGACATTCAGCTTGTGGGGCTGGTCAAGGCTGTGGTGCGGCATTATTGAGCAAAAGCATAGATTGTGAGAAAACTCGTATTGGAGGAGCTAATCTGGCTCACAACCAATACGAGTTTTTTGTCTCAGGTAGCTGAAACTTCAAATGAATAAGGCGACCAAGAACTTGGAGTAGCCACAGGCTACATTTTGGTTATAAGATACCTAAGTAAATCAAGCGCGTGAAGCATGACCCAAAAGATGAACCCAGCGACTACAAAGACTATCCCGCCTGAGATTAGCGTTGAGAGAATCTTTATTGTCCACGCCAGCCAAACTGGAGAAAAATGGATGCGCATAAGCAGGTGGCACATCCAATAGCAGGCATAGGTGTACAGAGCTGCGATGACCAATGACAGGGTCAGCCGTGGAAACCATGAGAGGCTGATTTCATCATAATCATGAGAAAACCGAAGAGCAGCAATCAGACCCACAATGGCGAACAAAGCGCAGATGGCAAAGCACCAAATGAATGACAGACCCAGTGGCGTTTCGATGCTCGCAGGAACTTGCCCGAGAAACCACTGCCAGAGTTCGGCAAAGAAACTGCCGATATCTCCAGTGACCGTTGCGCACCAATTCCCAAACTGGCTCAGACCGCTGCCAATGTCAGTTGCGATTTGTCCATCCTGCCAGAGGAAGATGAACCAGAACAACCGGTCCTTCATACCACTTAAACTCCGTAACATCTGTTGACCACTTTTGGTTTGGCGCGGATGCGTAAAAGTTTCGGTTCAGCAGATTTTCCGCGGTGG
>SVLX01000069.1 GCA_015067725.1 Oscillospiraceae bacterium
CGCAACCAAGCGGTGTTATTTGCTGTGCACTTTTTGCGATGTTGACAGCTCAGACACTAACGAAACAAACAGTATGTCGCAGAGAGAAAAATATAGATGGATTTGCCAACTTGTACTTGACACATACGAAGATGTCAAGAGGGAAAATGGCCACTTGCTCCGGTGTGGGAAATGGTGTATAATATCCTATAGATCATGAAAAGGGCAAGTTTTTGCTTGTCGCTGTTGATGCGCATAAAACGGCCACAAAAGATGCTGCGTGATTTGAAAAACAATGAAATTGCTGAGCTGTCCAAGAGGTGGGTCTATGGGAACATCATTGTCAAGCATTCATATTTTTGGTGATCGTTCGCCTGTTGGGTGCGGGTCTTCTTTTCGTTCGTATTCTCCAAACTGGCTGACGTTCGTAGATGATCTGTCAGAGAAAGGGCCAGATCATGCTGATCTGGTGGCCAGGAATATCTCCAAACAAATCGATGCGCCAGTCCTTCTTTTTGGCGTATTCGACAGTGAGATGATCTGGTTTACGTTCTTCCGGAATGGGAAAATGGCATCAAGGTATACCGATGAGCAGTTTATTTCCAACAAGAGGCTTTACGACATACCTGCGATGGTTGGCTATGAAGAGGGGTACAAAAAACGCCTTTCGACGATTCTGACTTGCGCAGATACCGAGCGGAAAATTGATATGCTGGAAGAATTTTTTGGCGTTTGCCTGCGGTATTTTCCAGAATTGTCAGAGGGAGCAGAGATGCTCCACGTCCAGCGGGGAGATGTGCTTTACAAGGCGTATTGGGAAGAAGAAAAGAAATTGACCGGGAAAGTTGCGCCCATGGCACTCTCACTTCTTGCAGAGTATCCTGGAAAACTGTTTACTGACTATTTTGGCGGATTTAAAACAACAAAAGACCACTACTTCCTGTATGGATACGCAGCTGAAGGCTCGACACCGAACAGTAAGGCATTGACACCGGTACATTTCGATGGAAGGAGCTTGACGGCTACTGATGCGGAAACTTATGCGCAGGGGCGCATTCCTTGCCGTTATGGTGATGCCCGTTTCCAATATCAGTATGGGACACCCTGTAAAGTGACCTTCTCTGATGACTGTCCTCCCACCTTCTGCGGAAAAACCATGACATTACCTGGTGGATGTTTTCCGTTGGAATTCTTGCCGTCTGGCGAATTGCTACTTGTGGGACAGCACCGGATTCTTGTTGTGGACGATACGCTAAAAGTTGTGGCCAGGTTATCCATAAAAGGCGATGTGGCAGATGTTCTGGATAACTACATTCTGACGGCATCCGGCGGCAGCTTTTATGCTTACCTCTACGAGCCGAATGCCAAAATATACATCTATGAGATCATAAAGAAGTGAGTCTCATCGCAGACGGGCAGACCGATCACTTATGGTACTTACTTCCCGCCTGGATCGCCTCAGCCCGGTAGAGCTGCTCCAGAACCATAATCCGGGCCAAATGGTGGGGGAAGGTCATTTTGCTCATGGACAGCCGGTAATCCGCCTGCGCCTTCAGCGTCGGATCAATCCCAAAGGAGGAGCCGATGAGGAAACAGGCCCCGCTGCGCCCGGAGAGCTTCACCTGCGCCAGCTTTTTGGCCAATTCTTCTGAGGAGGGATTCTGTCCTTCTGGCGTGAGAATGCAAAACCATGCCCCCTTGGGCAGTTTCTGACGAATGAGCTCCGCTTCTCTGGCCAGACCTGCGGCGATTTCCGCAGGCTGAGGGTCTTCCGGCAGACGATGCTCCGGCAACTCGATGAGCTGAAATTTGCAATATCCGGAAAGCCGCTTCTCATATTCGGCGGCGGCGGAGAGATAGAATTTTTCCTTTAACTTGCCCATGGCAATGAGGGTAATCTGAAACATGAAAACACCACCTTTGGAACAGTATAGCACAAAGATGGCAGGCAGACAAGGGGCGGCTCATTTTCCTATTGCATTTTCGCTCCGGATGGATTACAATAAAAGAAAAAGCGTCCCGCAACCGGGGCGCTGTCTGGAGGGTTATTTATGGCAATTCTGGTTACCGGCGGTATGGGTTATATCGGCTCGCACACCTGTCTGGAGCTGTTGGAGCTGGGCTATGAGGTGGTCTGCATCGACAACCTGAGCAATTCCAGCCCCGAGTCAATCCGCAGGGTGGAGGAACTCACCGGAAAATCTGTCCGCGCCTATATCGGCGATGTGCGGGATGAGGCACTGTTGCGGCAGATTTTTGCGGAGAACACCATTGACTGCGTCATTCACTTTGCCGGGCTCAAGGCCGTGGGAGAGAGTGTGTCAATTCCCTGGAAGTACTATGACAACAATCTGAACTCCACCCTGGTTCTGACCAAAGTTATGGCAGATGTGGGCGTTAAGCGCATCATTTTCTCCTCCTCTGCTACCGTTTACGCCGGAGACAATCAAATGCCCCTGCGGGAAGACAGCCGCACCGGTGGGTGCACCAACCCCTATGGCTGGACCAAGTACATGACTGAGCAGATTCTCTCCGGGATGGCTTTTGCGGACAGAGATTGGTCCGTGGTCCTCCTGCGGTACTTTAACCCCATTGGTGCCCACCACAGTGGCAGGATCGGCGAAGATCCTCAGGGTATTCCCAACAACCTGATGCCCTTCATCACGCAGGTTGCCGTGGGTCGCCGGGAGCGGTTGAATATCTTCGGCAATGACTATGATACCCCCGATGGCACCTGCATCCGGGATTACATCCATGTGGTGGATTTGGCCAAAGGTCATGTGGCGGCCATTTCCTATGTGATGCAGAATCAGGGCTGTGAAGTCTTTAACCTGGGCACCGGGCAGGGAACTTCCGTACTGGAAATGGTAAACACCTTTATGGAAGCCACCGGGGTCAATGTCCCCTATGTCTTTGCCGGGCGCAGAGCGGGCGACCTGCCGGTGTGCTACGCCGGGACGGACAAGAGCGCACAGGTGCTGGGCTGGAAGGCGGAGAAGACGCTCTTTGATATGTGCCGGGATAGCTGGGCATGGCAGAGCAAAAACCCCATGGGGTATTTGGAAAAATGAAGAATGAAAATGAGGATGCCGGAGGGTTGCTTCGGCATCCTTTTTTGTTGTTGGGGTTATTGGCTGTTTGTTCCAATCTGTCTCAGGTAGAGCACCAGATGGTCGGTGATTTTTTCAATTTGCTTCAGGTTTGCCCGGTAGTAGTTTCGGCCGCCGATAATCTCCTGAGTGAGAATGCCCACATTAAACAGATTATTGAGGTCACGGAATACCGAGCCGGGATTCAGGCCCAACTCGTGGGACAGATCCTGAATGCTCTTGGGCTTTCCGGTAAGTGCGCTGATGATGGCCATGCGGTCGGGACTGGACAGTAGCTTCAGTGCGGTAAACTCCCAGTTTTCCAGAGGTGCGCTGGTCTGGGGGTGAGGCTGACCCGGTACCAGAGCCGTACCCATATGCAGATGGAGCGACCCGGGGAGTGCCCGGAATTCTCCCGGTGCTTCCAGGGGGAAAACATAGCGCATGACCAGTTCCACGGCGTTGAGTCCCTGACTTTCGATCTGCACCCGGCTGAGCATATTCTCCACCGCCTGCGGTTCAGCCAAATATTGCTCCCATTCGGCTCTGCGCCCGGCGGCGGCTTCTACCCACGGCATGAGCAGGGGCTTCAGTTTCTCGGCAAGGGGTCTGAGGATATTGCCCAACCGGTCAACATACCAGCCGAAGTTGGAGAAAATCTCCACCAGTTGCATCTGATACTGCACCGGCACATCCAACTTGGAGAATTCCTGGGTCAAATTGGTATAATGATCCGCTCCGGAATAGCCAATGGAGTATGCGGCCAGCCCGATCACATGGAAGGGGCGCACCGTAGTCAGCTCGCAGGTTTTCAGCGCATGAAGTGTCTCCTCCACATCGCAACTGGCAACAGGCAACCCCGCATACAGCAGGCATGAAGCCAAACAGGACAGCCGCCCATGCTTGTCCCCCACCGGAACACCGGTAAAGAAGAAACGAATCTCCGGGTCCTCCGGGTCAAGTTCCCGGCAGACCTCCTGCTGAATCCGGTCCATTTCTCCGGTGGGGATGGCATAGGGCATGGGGCAGGTCAATTTCTCCGCGGGAATCTCATTGACATAAGCATAGACCAGCTCAGATGTCTCCAGGAGCAGGCAGGGTTCGTGTTGGACAATTAACTTCATGGGACGTCATCCTCTCTTTGGACAGGCTCTTTCAGGCGACCTGCCGGGAAAGCAGGCCGCCTGATTGGGGTAATGAATCAACGCTGGGTATAACGAATCAGGATGGTTGCCGCCTGCGCGCGGGTGGCGGTAGCGGCGGGGGCGAGGGTAGTCTCGGTCATGCCGTTAATCAGACCGGCTTCCACGGCCCAAGCCATGGCCTCCTGCGCATACCCGCTGACGGAAGCGGCATCGGTGTACTGGGACAGGTCAGCCTCTGCGGTTACGTCCGCACCCATGAACTGGGCATAGCGGTACAGGAAGGTGGCAAACTGCTCCCGGGTTACGGGGGCGTCGGGGGCGAAGATTTCCTTGCTCATACCGGTGACGATGCCGTTTTCTGCTGCCCAGTGGACGGCATCTTCGTAGTATGCGCCGGACTTCAGATCGGTGAAGGCTGCCTCTGCGCCGGCTTCGGGCTCACCGGCCATGCGGTGCAGTACAGTCACCACCTGACCGCGGGTTACAGTGCCGTTGGGGTTGAAACTGGTATCGCTGACACCCTTGAACAGCCCCTTGTATACGGCGGTCAGAATATCTTCCTCAGCCCAGTGACCGGGGACATCGGTGAACTTGGTTCTCAGGGCTTCAAAGGCGGGGTCGATGACCTGAATCTCCACAGCCTTCAGTTTGGTGCCGAAGCCGCAGTAGACCTTGACCTTACCATGGGACAGACCCTCGATGGTGGCGCTGTGCTCCTGCACATCCACGAACTGGGCCACAGTCTCATCGGAGAGGGACCAATCGGGTCTGGTGTTGAAGGGGGTCACAGCCACATCGTTGATGGTCAGTTTCTCGCCCACCTGAATGGTGGTCTTTTCCGCAACGGGCTCAACATAGTCCATGACCTTGCCACCTTCGACCATGTAAGCGGCGATGTTACCGGCATAGTCATAGAACATATCCACAACCCGGTAATTCTCGTTGAAGTTCTCCTCGGAGCACCAGGTGGCGAAGTAGGCGCCGTCCACGCCGCCGGAGGGCTCGTCATCTTCCACGACCTCAAAGATGGTCATGGTGGTGCTCCAGTAGTCATACTCAGGCTCATACTGCATCATCAGGGACAGACCGAAATCGTGATACCACATCTCGTCATAGTAACCGGTCGCGGCATAGTAGGGCGTGGGCTTGAAGTCGGGCCAGGGGTAGTCGATCTGCATATCGAAGACATAGTTTTCCGGGGTAATGGGGGGATCCATGTCGATATACAGGGGCATGGTCAGCGTTTCGGTGGGCTCGTCGTGACCTTCCAGCGTGACCTCAGCGGTGAGGTCCACCCAGGTATTGTTCTCCAGCAGGCAGACATCGGTGTTGTACCAGTAGCTCCAGCCGTCGGTCTCCAGGGGGAACAGCCACTCCAGAGACATCTCAACACCGGCGGCATAGGTCTTGTTGAAGGTCTTGGCCACAAAGCCGGTATCCTGCTCAAAGATGACCTCGCCGGTCTGGCGGTTGGTGACGGTGTAATGGATATTCTCCGCGTTTCTTCTCAGGGCATACTTCCAGGTGAAGTAGTCCAGATTGCCGTCAGAGTTGGGGGAGATACCCTGATGCTCGTGGTAGAAGGGCATGGCCCACTCCCACATCAGGTCAAAGCGGAAGTCCTTCCGGGGCACTTTCACGGACAGGGCGTCTCTGGTGTCGCCCAGGATGTGCTCGGCCTGATAAGCGCTGTTGGCATTCAATTCTTCATAAATCTTCACGGAGCCCACAAGCTGGTTGTGGATATGGTCAGCGGTGCCATAAGCATGCTCACCACCCAGCAGGGAAGCCGCACTGCCGGTTTCCAGAATGGGAGCGTCGTCGAATTCGCCATAGAAGGCCAGGAAAGGAACACTCAGATTGCCGGTCTCCAGTCCGGTCAGGCGCACAAAGCCCTCCACATAAGCACCGGCGGGGAAGCGCTCATCATAGTATTCCATCTCGTCTTCGGTCAGGGTGACGGTCACGGTGACCACGGCGGTGCTGCCGGCGGGGACGGTCAGGGTATTGCCGGTCAGGTTGGTGGTATAAGTATGCTCCAGATTTCTGGCATGGGCAGCGGTCAGATAAGTGACCTTGCCGTCTCTGTACTGACCGCCCTCGGCCTTTTGACCCAGAACGATGGTATCGAGCGTATAGGTCTTGTCGGTGTCTTCCAGATTGACCACGGTGAAGGTCATCTCGTATTCGCCGGTTCTCTTGGGGTCATCGCCCAGTTCCAGCTTGGCCTTGTTGGTGCCCTCAACGGTGATGTAAGCACCGGCTTCAATGGCGGTGGCGGCATTGGCCAGACCGGCGCCCTGACGGCGGACAAAGTAATAAGTTTCGTTCTTCTCGTCGAAGATGGGGGTTGCGCTGGACATCAGCAGGCAGTTGACCACATGGGCCATATCTTCCTCTGCCACCAGTTCATTCTCTCTCAGGTACTGCCGAATCAGGGCGGCGGTAGCGGAGATGGTGGGGGCGGACATGGAAGTGCCGGACAGAACAGCAAAGTCGCTGTCGTAGTAAGCGGAGAACACGTCGCCGCCGATACCGGTAATCTCAGGCTTCAGGGTCAGACCCTCAGTGGGACCCCAGGAGGAGAAGTCGGACATCTCACCGGCCACGGCATTGGGATACCAGGTGTCATAAACATGGATGGTTTCGGGGTTATACTCCACCATATCGCCAACGACCAACTCGCCCACAACAACGGTGGGGATGTCGAAACGGGTGGCGGTGGCTTCGCTGTATTCGTAGCCGTTGCCGATGTCGGGCTCCTGACCAACCAGAACCAGACCCAGCGCACCGGCCTCAGCGGCCATGGCAATCAGTTCATCACAGTTGCCGCTTTCAAATTCCACAAAGAGCAGCTTGCCCTCGGCATCTTCGGTGGAGAAGGTCCAGGCATAGTCCCTGCCCTTCAGGTTCTCCTTGAAGCCCTTGCCTTCGGGGACATCGGGCAGTTCAAGGTATTCGATCATGGTCATGGTGGGGTACATCTGCCGGTCAGGGTCATACCAGCCCATGTAATCGCCATAGAAGCCACGGGTATTAAAGACCATATCGCCTTCCATACTGGCGACGGTCATGGGGGCATTGTAAGAGCCGGGCTGACCGACCGTACCGGTGGAGACGGAATCGGACTTCACCATGTCATTGCCCCACAGAGAGCCATAACCTGCATGGTAATCGTTACCGGCGGAAACCACGATGTTGATGCCGGCTTCATAAGCCCGGTCATAGAATTCGGTGAAACCCTCCAGATAGACAGGGCCACTGGGTGCGCCCAGAGACATATTGGCCACGTCCACACCCAGAATGATGCAGTCCTCAATGGCGGCCAACAGAGAGTCGAAGTAGATATCGCCATAGTCATCCATGACCTTCATGACGATAATCTGGGCTTCGGGGGCAATGCCCAACTGCTCCATGGAAATCTGGGGCTTAACTTCCTCGGGCAGGTTACCGGCGATGATACCGGCCACATGAGAGCCGTGACCTTCCCAGTAGTCCACGCCGAAGTCGGTCCAGTTGTCGCCATAGTTGAAGCCGAAGGGAATCTTGGAGTCATAATAGACGGTATCGATGGAGGTATCTCCGTCCAGATTCCGGGTTTCGGCGTTGAGTTCATATTCATCCAGAATGGCGGCAATGTCCTGCCTGGTGAAGGCAACGGCGTCCTGATCCTCGGGCTGGATGAAGAAGGCGGGGTTATCATAGCTGATGCCGGTATCGATCACGGCAACGGCCATGCCTTCGCCCTTATAGCCCAAATCCCAGGCATCGTTGGCGCCCATACCGGGACCCACATGGGTCATGGAGGGGGTAAAAGTACCATCGAAAATTTTGGCCTCGGTGGCGGGCAGTTCAAAGCTGGGCATAATGGTGGCGCTCTTGATGCCGGGAATCTGGCTGATGGCATAGAGATCGCCATAGTTCACGGTGGCGGAGACTGCATTGGACAGCAGAGTAAACTGACCGTCCACTTCAATCTCATGGCCCAGAGCCTTCTCTGCCTGTGCCAAGACGGCCATCTGACCGGCCTTCAGGCTGGCGGCGGCCTGTGCCTCGGCCTGACCCAGACCGGTGGACAGGGCAACCGTCATGCCCTCCATCTCTGCCACGGGAGCGGCGTCGAAGGTGATGAGGGCCCGGACGGGCTTCCTGGAGGCATAGGGGGCATAGAGCACATTGACGGGTTCTTCTTCCGCCAGCTTAGAGCCATTGAGGGCGGCCATAATCTGGTCGGACAGCAGAGCGGCATCTCTGGCGGTGAGGGTGGAGCTGGCCAGTGTTCTGCCGTCCACATTCACATAAGTTCTCTCGCCCTGCTCCAGATCGGCCAGAGCCATGGACTGCTCCGGGGTGAGCTGGGTGGTGGTGATGACCACGTCATAGGGGAACTGACGAATCTGCTGGAGACCGGTTTCGTCTTCATAGACGTAGGTATATCCGGCAGGGACGTAGGTGGGTTCTCCCGCGGTGGCATAGATCACATTCTGGCCTAATTCCGTGGGAGTTGCGCCGGCCTCAGGCGCAACTGCAAAGCCGAACAGGACGGCCAGGCAGAGTGCAAAAGCCAGCATACGCTTCAGGGTCTTCTTCATTGGGGATTCCTCCTTGTCATTTTTATTTCGCTGGGGTATCCCCAGTATAGCACAGGTGGAATCCGGATGCAAGCATTATTTTACATTTTAGCAAACGATTTTTCTGATTTGCAAACAGAACAAGGAAATGTGAGGGAACGCAAAAGGATGCCTGAGCTTTTTGGCTTTGGCATCCTTGGTTTGTGGTGATTCAACAGGGGCGATCATTCTGAGCGGGGATGCTTTTCGCATAAAGCTCCACTGGCGCAATGTCGACGTCTGCGTCATATTCCGAGAAATATACATGAAAATGAGGCTTATGGTGCCGGCTGGTATGCATATAAATCATTTTGATTATGATATTGTAGAATATAAACAATTACGGCAAATTACTCGCCCCATTTTGCATTATCATTTTATCACATATCTCATAAGATGTCAATAAGCCGCCCCCAAGTTTGATATGATCCCCCTAAAGTAGGCCACGGAAATATCCAAAGTCTATTTTAGGGGGATTACTATGTCTAAATCGAGACACAGTGCGGAATGGAAGATAGCGCTTGTAAAAAGATATCTATCCGGG
>SVLX01000070.1 GCA_015067725.1 Oscillospiraceae bacterium
GCAACCAAGCGGTGTTATTTGCTGTGCACTTTTTGCGATGTTGACAGCTCAGACACTAACGAAACAAACAGTATGTCGCAGAGAGAAAAATATAGATGGATTTGCCAACTTGTACTTGACACATACAAGAGCAACCGTTTTGCCCGCATCCCCATTGAAAAACCAACGCCCATGTGCTATGCTAAAAGAAAACCCAAGGAGGTTCAGTTATGGACACCCTGAACATTGCCCTTTTGCAGCTTTTACCCGGAAAAACGCTGGAGGAGAATCTGGCCATAGGACTGGATGGTTGCCGCACCGCCAAAGCCATGGGCGCTGACCTTGCCCTGTTTCCGGAGATGTGGAGCACCGGCTATTCCATCCCCACGGAAGAAGATGCCCTCCGTTCAGCCGCCATTTCAGCAGACCATCCCTTTGTGGCATCCTTTTCTGCGCTGTCCCGGGAGCTGGACATGGCCATTGGTATCACCTTTTTGGAGCAGTATGACCCCCAGCCCCGGAATACCCTGCGGCTCTTTGACCGCTTTGGCCGGGCGGTGCTAACTTATGCCAAGGTGCATACCTGCGACTTTGGAGACGAGTGCCGCCTGATGCCGGGAGAAGATTTCTTTGTCACCGATTTGGATACTGCCAAGGGCATGGTCAACGTTGGTGCCATGATTTGCTATGACCGGGAGTTTCCGGAGAGTGCCCGCATTCTGATGCTCAAGGGCGCAGAGCTGATTGTCGTCCCCAATGCCTGCCCCATGGAGATCAACCGCCTGTCCCAACTCCGGGGCAGAGCTTATGAGAATATGCTGGCCATTGCCACTGTCAATTACCCTGCTCCTCACCCGGACTGCAATGGTCACTCCACCGTCTTTGATGGGGTGGCTTATCTGCCGGAGTTGCCGGAATCCAGAGACACCTGTATTCAGGAGGCGGGAGAGGGCGCAGGAATCTGGATGGCCCGGCTGAATTTGGAAACCCTTCGCCGCTACCGGGAGGAGGAAGTTCACGGCAATGCCTACCGCCGCCCCGGGAAATATACGCTTCTGACCGAAGACCGGGTAGATCCGCCCTTCTGTCGGTGGGATAAGCGGAGGTGAAACCATGGTAATACGACCCTATCGGCCGGAAGACTGCCCCCAAATGGCCCGGCTGTTTCACGATACCGTCCACCACATCTGCGCCCAGGATTATACGGAAGAACAACTCCGGGCATGGTCACCGGGAGAAACCGACCTGACACTTTGGGATGCCTCTTTCCGGGCGCATTGCACCATGGTGGCAGAGGAAGACGGTCAAATTCTGGGCTTCGGAGATATGGATTCCTCCGGCTACCTTGACCGGCTCTATGTCCACAAGGATTTTGGGGGCAGAGGCATTGCCACCGCCATCTGCCACCGGTTGGAGCAGGAAGTCCCGGTAAACCGGTATACCGTCCATGCCTCCATTACCGCCAAGCCTTTCTTTGCCTTTCTGGGCTATCGGGTCATTTATCCCCAACAGGTAGAACGATACGGGGTGAAGCTGACCAACTACCGGATGGAGAAAGAAGTCCCGGTCGCACAGACGATTTTCTGCCGCCCCATGACCGGAGCGGACCTGCCCGGCGTGGTTTCCCTCTATATGGACTACTATAATATAGTTGAGGGTGGCGCATGGACCTGGGAAACCACCTACAAGCGGATTCATCAGGTGCTGAGCCGGAAAGATGCGCTGTGTCTGTTGCTCATGGACGGGCGGGAAATTCTGGGCTTTGCCATGGGTTATTTCGAGCAGTATGATGACATTTCCGCCTATGATTTGGTGGAAATTGTCATTGCCCGCAACCACCAAAACAAAGGACTGGGCTCTGCTTTTATGACCCAAATCGAAGATGAGGTGCGCCGGCGGGGCGGGGCAATGATTCAGCTCCAAGCCGTCAACGACGAAGCCCATCGGCGGCTTTATGACCGGCTGGGGTATAGTGACTGCACCAATCTGGTGTTAAAGTCCAAGTGGTTGGAGGAGGTAAACGACCACGGGTGAGAACCTTCTGGGTAAATGTGGCTTTTACTGCGGCTGTTGCAGCGCTAAGGACTCTTGCGCAGATGTCAATATGATCCGTAATTTTTATACACCGACTCTGCAAGAAAATCACATTTCCTCCCCAGGCGGTATACTATTATATATACTGGTGCACAGATTGTCTTTTTGCTTCACCTGATGTCGTGTACTGTTGCGGCGCTTGCAAAATCTTCCCCTGCCCAGCCATCCTGACCCAGCCCAAAACCACGGTACTGAGCCCGGGCTGGCTCAGGTGGAAGAAAGACAGCCCAACCAACCGATAAACACAAGGAGGTTCCCCTATGGCCACAAAAGAATCCTACCTTTCCTTTATTCTGGAGCAGCTCTCCCCGCTGGAGGGCATTACCCACCGGAAGATGATGGGGGAATTTATCCTCTACCACCACGGGAAGATTGCGGCTTATCTCTGCGATGACCGGTTGCTGGTGAAGATTCTGCCCAGCACCACCGCCCTGCTGCCCAATGCGCCCCAAGAGCCACCCTATGGCGGCGCAAAACCCATGCTTCTGGTGGAAGACGTGGACAACCGGGACTTCCTGTGTCACCTGTTTACCGCCATGTACCCGGAATTGCCCATGCCAAAGCAAAAGCCCAAAAAGAAACAGAAGGGAGAAACCCCATGATGAAATTGTACCAAGCCACCGGTCAGGACGTACACACCGTAACCAATCTGGCTCTGCAACTTTGGTCCGACAACGACGTCCCTACCCTGACTGAAGAATTCCGGGAATTGCTCCGGCAACCGGACTGCGCCGTTTTTCTGGTGGAAATCAAAGAGAAACCCGCCGGATTTGCCCAGTGCCAGCTCCGCCATGACTATGTGGAGGGGACGGAAACCAGCCCCGTGGGGTATTTGGAGGGCATTTTTGTCGCCCCGGAATGGCGGAAAAACGGACTCGCCCGGATGCTTCTTTCTGCTTGTGAAAGTTGGGCAAAAAGCAGGGGCTGTCAGGAGT
Source organism: Oscillospiraceae bacterium (assembly GCA_015067725.1). Classification (GTDB taxonomy): domain Bacteria; phylum Bacillota; class Clostridia; order Oscillospirales; family Oscillospiraceae; genus Faecousia. Next base: position 3,009 of record SVLX01000070.1, read on the forward strand.
TTGCCAGTGACTGCGAGTTGGAGAATCTGACCAGTCTGCAATTCCATCTGGCTGTGGGATTCCAGGAGGCAAACCGGATTATCTGCTTCCGGAAAGCCCTGTAACTGCCTGTCGCAACAAAAAGCTAAAGAAATTTTCCCTCTGTCCTGATTTTTAGTTGATTTTTCCTCCGGAACAAGGTATAATTATGCTAATCGGTTTGCGGTGCAACAGCATCAGCACCTAACCACAGACAACGATTCATTTCATTATACCAAGGAGGAATACAGAAGTGGCCAGAACACAACAAGAGTTTATGGACATGATTCGGGAAAATAACATTGAGATGATCGACTTCAAAATTGTCGACATCAACGGGCAGTACCGTCATGTCACCATCCCCGCCTGTCAGTTTTCTGCTGACACCCTGAAGAGCGGCATCGGCTTCGACGCGTCCAACTATGGCTATGCCGTGGTGGAGAAGAGCGATATGGTGTTCATCCCCGATCTGGATACCGCCGTGGTCGATCCCTTCTGCGCCATTCCCACCCTGTCCGTCACCGGCAATGCCATGATTATCGACAACCCCGAGAATCGCCCCCTGGACCAGTATCCCCGGAATATCGTTCTGGCGGCAGAGGATTATATGCGCCAAACCGGCATTGCCGATACCATGCTGATTCTGCCGGAGTTTGAGTTCTATCTCTTTGATCAGGTGGGCTGGGATGTGCGCCCCAACCATATCGCCATGAAGCTGGATGTATCTCAGGGGCACTGGAATACCGATACCCAGGGTCAGGGCGTGGTCGTCCCCTTCCAGAAGGCTTATCATGTGGCCAAACCCTTCGACCGCACCTATGAGTGCCGCTCGGAGATGTGTCTGGAAATGGAGAAGGCCGGTATTGCCATCAAGTACCACCACCCCGAGGTCGGTGCCGCCGGTCAGTTTGAGATCGAACCCATGCTGGGCGAAATGTCCAAAATGGCCGATGCCACCATGATGATCAAGTATATCATCCATAATGTGGCCCTGAAATATGGTCTTACCGCCACCTTTATGCCCAAACCCATCTATGGCGAGGCCGGTAGCGGTATGCACGTCCATATGCTCCTGCTGAAAGATGGTGAGCCTGTTTTCTCCGATGACAACGGCTATGCCCACCTGAGCGAGACGGCCCACTGGTTCATGGGCGGTCTGCTGAAACATATCGCCTCCCTGTGCGCCATCACCAACCCCAGCACCAACTCCTTCAAGCGGCTGGTGCCCGGATTTGAGGCTCCCGTCACCATCGGTTATGCCACCTCCAACCGCAGTGCCGTCATCCGCATTCCCGCTTATGCCAAGAGCCCCAAAATGCGCCGGTTTGAGTTACGGAATCCCGATGCCACCTGCAATCCCTACCTGTGCTATGCCGCTATCCTGATGGCCGGTCTTGATGGCGTAAAGAACAAGATTGACCCCCATGAAAATGGCTGGGGTCCCTATGACATGAACCTGTTCCATCTGCCTGAGGAGGAGAAGGCCAAGCTGAAGGCTCTGCCCACCCGGCTGGAAGATGCGCTGGATGCCCTGGAGGCCGACCATGATTACCTGACCGCCGGCGGCGTATTCCCCGAGAGTCTGATTCGCAACTTCATCGCCAATAAGCGTAAAGAATGTCTGCAAATGGCTGCCATCCCGCATCCGGCGGAATTCGACCGGTATTATAATCTGTAAACCCATGTGCCCCCGGACACCAGATTCGTCCGGGGGCATTCGCATAAACACGGTCGCTTTAATTAGGTTTCGGTTGTTATCGACTTTAAGGCGACTTGTTCGCAAGTTGCACAAATCTCACTGGTAAATCGGGACAAAAATTCTTCGTTTTTTGTGCAATTTTCCAACTTGCATTATATACTGCTGTGTATTATACTATATGCAATAGTGGGGTACAGCGTTCTTCCCCGCTAAAATTACAGACAGGAGGCAAACATATGACAACCAAGAACACCCGCAAAATCCTCTCTGCGATCGTGGCTTTTGTCATGATCCTCACTTGCCTGGTTTCGCCCGCAATGGCAAATCCGGCAACCGCGCAACCCACAGCAAATCCCCAAGAAGCTGTCTCTACGGTCGTGAATCCCGCAACCGGCGAGACCAACGTCATCGAAGCCAGCGGCTCGAACCCTGAGCTTGACCCCAATAAAGAGGTCACCATCATGGTTCAGCTGGAAGGTGAGACCACCTTCATGCAGACCAGCGATCTGCAGCTTGCTTCTGCCAACTATGACAACCAGATGGCCACCATGGCCAAGGCAGAGGGCCGTATCGCCGCTGCCCTGGGTCAGTCCATCGAGGTTGAGTCCCGCTACAGCCTGCTGTTCAATGGCTTCAGCTTCACCGGCCAGGGCTGGATGATCGATGCCATTAACGAGCTGGACGGCATTACCGCTTTTGAGGCTCCCGTTTTCGAGCTGATTGAGGCCAGCGCCAGCGAGGGCGTCAACCTGACCCCCTCCATGGGCACTTCCACCGGTCTGGTTCGTGCCACCGATGCCTGGGAGCTGGGCTACACCGGTGAGGGCATGACCGTCGCCATCGTCGACACCGGTATCCACGCCACCCACGAGGCCTTCTCCGTCAACCCCGAAAACGGCAAAATCGACAAGGCTTACCTGCAGAAGGTCTTTGATGAGTATGGCTCCAAGATGCACTGCGGTACCGATGTCAATGCCATGTACTACAGTGCCAAGATGCCCTTCAACTGGGACTACTATGATGGCAATGCCGTTCCCAACCACACCGCTTCTGAGCACGGCACCCATGTTGCCGGTATCGCCGCCGGTAACAATGGCAGCACCTTTAAGGGCGTTGCCCCCGATGCCCAGATCGTCACCATGCAGGTCTTTGATTCCAATGGCGGCGCCAGCTTTGACACCCTGATGCGCGCTCTGGAAGACTGCGTATACCTGGGCGTTGACGCGGTCAATATGTCTCTGGGTATTGCCGCATGGTTTACCGCTTATGAGTCCATCTCCCCCGCCATGGAGACCATCTATGAGGGTCTGGAGAATGCCGGTGTGGCCGTCTGTGTCGCTGCCGGTAACGATTTGCATTCCAACTACTGGACCAATGCGCCCCTCACTTTTAGTGCGCAGTGGTTCAACTGGAACATCGACTATGGTACCATTGGCGCTCCCGCTACCTTCCCCGGCTCTTTCGCCGTTGCTTCCGCAGTGAACACCAGCGGTGAGGGCTCCGGCTTCTTCACCGCCTATGGCACCGAGTATTATCCCACCGCCATTGCCGGCAACCCCAACTTCGGCGGTCTGGAGAACAAGGAATACGACATCGTCTATGTCGGTCTGGGCTCTCCCGAAGAAATCGCCGCCGCCGGTGGTGTTCAGGGCAAGATCGCTCTGGCTCAGCGTGGTGTCCACACCTTCACCCTGAAGGCCGAGAATGCCGCCAATGCCGGTGCCGCCGGTGTCATTATCTTCAACAATGCCCCCGGTGCGTTCAATCCCTCCATTGCCAGCCCCATCCCCTTCGGCGCCTTGACGCTGGAAGATGGTGAGGCTCTGATCGCCAACTTCGCTGACGGCGTCCACGGCAAGATCACCGTTAACAATGGTATGGCCTACAGAGGTCTGGCCATGGCCGATTCCTCTTCCTGGGGTACTACCGCCGACCTGAAGATCAAGCCCGAGATCACCGCCCCTGGCGATGGCATCACCTCCGCCGTTGCCTGGCTCTATCAGTCCCCCTCCTTCCCCGCCGGTGACCACGAGTACAGCTCCTGGAGCGGTACCTCCATGGCTACCCCCCATGTGGCCGGTGGTATGCTGCTGATCAAGCAGAGACTCCGTGAGGAATTCCCCACCAAGTCCGCTGCCGAAATCAACGAGCTGGCTCACGCCTTTATGATGAGCACCGCCCATCAGGTCAGCGGCATGGTCCGTAAGTCCGGCGCCGGTCTCATGGATCTGGAGAGTGCCCTGACCACCGATGCTTACATCACCGTTCCCGATTGCGACCGTCCCAAGCTGGAGCTGGGTGAAAGCGAGAATGGCGAATTCACCTTCTCCTTCGAGGTCAACAACTTCGGCAAGACCTCCATCACCTATGATATCGTTCCCTCCATCCTGACCGAAGCGGTCACCGATCTGATGTACAGAGGCTACAGAGAGGGCGACGCCGGTTACCCCGAGTTTAACCAGCAGAATGGCTTCTTCCTCTGGAATCCCACCAGCACCCTGGTTAAGAGCATTAAGGGTGCTGCCAAGGATGTCACCAACCTGTGCGAAGTTTCCGGTCCCAAGGCCGTCACCGTTAAGGCCGGCGAGACCGTCAAGATCGTCATGACCATCAAGGCCGGCGATGCCCTCATGGATTACATTGAGGAGAACCTCACTGCCGGCGGCTATCTGGAAGGCTACATTAAGCTGGAGAACCGTGCCGATGCCGCCGACCTCTCCATCCCCTTCCTGGGCTTCGTTGGCGACTGGGACTATGCGCCCATGTTCGACCTGGGCTTCTGGTGGAATCTGCCCTATGGCGTGAACAACATGGCACAGATGCCCGTTACCAAGGGTACTTACATTGGCTATGGCGTGCTGAATCAGGGCCCCGGCCTGAACTACTACTGGGATGCTGCCGGTGAGACCTATCTTGCCGACCGTAACGCCATCTCCCCCAACGGCGACGGCTTCCTGGAGACCGTTAATTATGCCGAGTTCTCTCTGATGCGTATCCCCAAGACATTGAAGGCCTATATCCAGGATGCCGAGGGCAATATCCTGCAGGTCTGCCACGACTCCACCTACAACTTCCGTAAGGAATATTATGTCCAGGGCTTCAACGGCGGCACCGGTTACTCCCAGATTAGCTGGAACTATGATGCCTCCACCCTGGAAGAAAACCAGACCATCTATCTGGTCATTGAGGCATATCTGGATCACGAAGGCTATGAACTTGAGAACAACATGAATGGCCGCATGGTATTCCCCCTCACCGTGGATACCACCGCTCCTGTCCTCAATGTCATTGACGGCGGCGTGGAGATCTATGACGACAACTACATCGCTTACTATGGTGTCTATGCCGATGTCCACCGCACCGAGCTGCTGTTCGAGGACGGCATCTTCGCTGAGGAGCGTGGCGTTGCCGAGACCTACATGACCGACCTGGATACCTACTTCGTCCGTGTGGCTGACTATGGCCGCAACGAGGCCTTCTACATGGTGAAGGACGGCGAGGTCTATGCCATCGATGCCGACGGCTTCGATCACAGCACCAAGACCATCTTCGCCCGTCAGGTCATCAACTATCATACCGGATACTATGAGTACAACTGGGTCACCTACAACCCCGAGACCCCTGAGTACCTGACCTTCCTGGGTCAGCCCAGCAATACCGTGCCCAGCATTGCGGATGTTACCTACCGTGACTTTAAGGACGGCGTTGTCATGCCCGACGGCACGGTCTATGTCGCCACCGTCAACGATATTTATGAGCTGGATATGGAAACACGGGAATACACCCATGTCTGTAGGGTTCAGCCCGGCCCCGGCGGCTCCAGCGGCTTCATCCGCGCCCTGATGCTCCGTCCCGGCACCGATGAGCTCTATGTCTTCAACCAGTCCAACCACACCGGTGCAATCAACTTCTATGTCAGCCGTCTGGATATTGAGACCGGCGAGACCACACCCATCTTCGCCACGCAGGATGCTTGGATCAACAACGTCGCCTGGGTCTATTCCTGGGCTGCCTGCTTCGTGGACAACGATACCGTGGCCCTGATGATGCACATCCCCAAGCTCGTCCTGGTCAATCTGCACACCGGCGAGGCAGAACAGATCATCGATCTCGGCTGGACTGCCCCCATGGGTGAGGGTGTTTTCGGTATCAGCGGCACCGGCGGCGCCTTGCTGTATGACGAGGTAGAAAACTGCCTGTACCTCACCGGCTGTATCTCCTGGGGCGGCTGGAACCGTTACAACCAGCAGGGTATGTTCGTCTACGACCTCGACACTGGTCTGTCCGACATCCGCTACATCGACACCGGTCTGGGTTACGACCTGCAGGGTCTGTTCTTCCTGAATGACTACACCCACGAAGTACCCGATGAGTGCGTCTACTATCTGCAGGAAGTCGCCCCCACCTGCTTCTCCGAGGGCTACACCCTGCACACCTGCGCCGACTGCGGCAAGGAGTACAGAGACAACTTCGTTCCCGCTCTGGAGCACGAGTATGAGGCCGTTGTGACTGAGCCCACCTGCACCGAGATGGGTTACACCACTTACACCTGCGCCATCTGCGGTGACAGCTATGTTGCCGACTACACCCTGCCCGTTGACCACGAGTTCGTGGAAGTCGTCATCGAGCCCACCTGCA
>SVLX01000071.1 GCA_015067725.1 Oscillospiraceae bacterium
GTCAATAAGCGTATTCAAAAATACAAGGCTCGTTTTGCAGCATAAGCAAAACAGCTGTCACCACGGCGGCAACAGCTGCTTGCATTTTTAGTTATTTTCCCGGTCTACTTGACAAGGGGCGGTTCACACTAGGGGTGGCGGTTTAGCCATTTTGGAGGTAATTATCAATAATCAGGCGGAGACTTTCTTTCTCCTTGTCGTTGAGTTGCCGCCAGGATTCCACCAGCAGGGCTTCTTCTCCATTCAGGTGGAAGGGGGTAACCTGCTCAATTCTCCGGGGCAGGTCGGTGTGCCCAATGAGGTAGTCCACGGAGGTGCCGAAAACGTCCGCCATGTCCATGAGGGTGCGGATATCCGGCTCAACGCTGTGGTTTTCGTATTTGTTGATGGACTGCTGACTGATGCCGAGAAGGTCGGCTAAGGCCAGTTGGCTGAGGCCTTTCTTTTGGCGGAGTTGCTTTAGTTTCGGTACCACGGATATCACCTCTATATAATCTTAACAACTCCAGGGTGTGAAACAAAGAGGAAAACAGGCGTTGATAACAACCGAAAGTTGTTATATAATACTAACATAGGTTGTTTAGGGGGGGATGTATCCTGTCAGAACATAATTCGGAAGATTGTGCAACCCGTCTGGAAATCATCGGGGAACAATTCATCTTCTTGTTTCAGGCCGCCGGATTGGATGACCAACAGCGCAACTCTCTGCATGACGCATTGGATGCCAAAGAAATCTGCGCCTTTGGAATCTGTTTGACCCAACAAAACGAGGATACACAGCGCATCGGGCGTATTTATGAGGTAGAACTGAAGGTCGACTGGGAACTGCACAAGACCATGACCAAGAGACGAGGGAAATACGCCCGCACCAGCCCCCTGCAATTTGAGGATACCGGGGAGCATATGATCATCGGCGAAAGCATAAGAGAAATGAACCGCCTCGCCAAAGGCTTCCAACGAGAGATGTCCTGCTGGTTGCGGCTGTCTCCGAATGTCAACAGCAATACCGACCGCCAAAGATTGGTTCTTCGTCGTCTTGCTCTCAGCGGCGATTCACCCCCCGACTGGGAAACTGAGCCTGTGTGTGCCGAGTTTGGGTTTTCCGGAATAGAAGAAGTCATCATCTGTCTCAGGCGAGTTCCCGACCACGACCCCTAACCCCCTGCCCCACCCGGCAGGGGGAATTTTTCTCCCCTCCCCCCAAAAAATTCCTCCGTCCCACGCAACCAACCCGCAAAAAAATCGTCTATATATTATAAGGTATCCCCAACTCCACCCCGAAAGGAGCATCCGCCATGAAACGTACTCTCCCGTGGTATGCCCTGGGTCACTTCGCCGTGGACTTTCTCTGCGCATTCCTGATTTTTGGCCGGATGTCCGGGCTTTTACATTGGACAGAATTGGCACTAGTGTATAATTTCTGCGCCTTTGCCCTCCAGATGCCCCTGGGGATTCTGGCGGACCGGCTGGGCAGAAACCGGCTGTGTTCTGTGCTGGGCGGGGCTTTGGTGCTGTTGGCGGCCATCTTTTCTGTCCCGTGGCTAACTGCAGTGCTTGCCGGTCTGGGCAATGCACTGTACCATGTGGGCGGCGGCCGGGAGACGCTGTTGCAGACCCGGAATTATGGCCCGCTGGGGATTTTTGTGGCACCCGGTGCAGTCGGTATCTTTTTGGGGAGCTTGTGGCGAGATCTGCCCCTCGCCGGGATTGTGGCCGGTGGGCTTTTGGCACTTTGCGCCCTCGCCTTGCTCCGGTTGAGTAAGGACGAAGTCCCCTCTCCCACCGTGTTTTCCCCTCCCGCACCCCGGAATCTGGGTCTGCTTCTGGCTCTGTTTTTGGTGGTACTGCTCCGCTCTTTGGTGGGCATGACCATGGTGAGTCCGTGGAAGACTGGGATTTATGTGGTGCTGGGTGCGGTGCTGGGGGCTTCCGGGAAAGCACTGGGCGGTTTTGCCGCTGACCGTTTTGGCGGGAAACTGGCCGGGGGCGTGTCTTTGCTTCTGGCGGCGGCACTGTTCCTGTTTCCTGAGTGTCCCATGTGTGGCATTCTGGCGGGGCTGTTGTTCAATATGTCCATGCCCATCACCTTGGGGGACTCTGCCCGGTTACTGCCCGGCGGGGAGGGATTCTCTTTTGGCCTGTTGACCTTTGCCCTGTTTCTGGGTTTCCTCCCGGCGCAGTGGGGCTTTAGCCTGAGCGGGGCGCAGGGGGCAGTGCTCTCGTTCCTCTCCGGTGTCGGATTATTTCTTTATTCAAGGAGGCGGTTATCCTGTTCTTTGTGATTTCTCTGGGGCTGACGGTGGTCATGGAGCTGGCTGTGGCCCTGCTTTGGCGGGTGCGGCGGCTGGATTTGGCGCTGGTGGCTCTGGTCAATGTGTTGACTAATCCGCTGGTGGTGTTGCTCCACTGGCAACTGTATTCCTATGGTTGGCTGGTCCATACCATACTGCCGGAGGTGTTTGCGCTGGCGGCGGAGACGATCATTTATTACCGTCTGGAAAACAGCATCCGCAAACCGCTCCTCTTTGCCCTTGTGACCAATCTGGTCTCCTATGCCACCGGCTTTGCCTTGCAATGGCTGCTGTATCTGTAATCCATTTTCCCCGGTATAAGGGGGAAATATCCGCTTTATCCCATACAACCATAAGGAGGTTTCACCATGAAGAAGCTCATTTCCCTGACCCTGCTTGTGACATTGTTGCTGTCCCTCACCATTTCGGTTCATGCCGATGTGATTTGGGAACCCTTTGAAGACACCTTCTATGCCACCCATCAGGCGGATTTCTCCTACTGCGGAGAGTACGCCTACGCCAACAGCCCCGAAGGCGTGACCCAGACCTACAAGAAGCCCGGCGGGAAGACAGGCGACACCATCGAAAATGGCGAATTGGTCTATATCCAGCACATCTATACCAGCCCGGATGGCGACACATGGGCCCTGCTGAATGAATATGTCTATGTCCCCATGGCCCATCTGCTGAACCGGTATGACAGCGAATTCTTCACCGACCACGAGGCAGAGCTCACCGATACGCCGCCGGAGATTACCGTGGAGATTCCCGATGGTGCGGAGATGCTCACCTGGACCTATCCCCGGGGCAGAGCCACACAGAGCCAGAATTATTGGGGAGACGACATCCTTCAGGGTTGCACGCCGTTCTATACTGACCCGGACGGCTTGGTCTGGGGCTATATTGGCTACTGGTATGGTCGTCAGAATCTGTGGGTCTGTCTCAGTGACTGCAATAATCCCGATTTGGCTGAGCCGGAGATTTTCCCGGGCGAGACCTACTGGGGAGAAAACGCCCCCACCGGGGACAATCTGCCCGATGCCACCATCCAGCCCGGCAGAGACTACACCTGGCTGCACATTGCCCTGCCCCTGGTTGCGGTGGCGATTGCCGGTGGTCTGCTGTTGTTCTGGCCCAGAAAAAAGCGGGTTAAGCAGGAAGAAGCATAAAAAATCGGCGTACCGGAGTGAATTCGGTACGCCTTTTCTTAGTCTTGGGTAAAGGTATAGAAGTATTCGCAGAGCGGGACCCAGGGTAGGAGCGCCGACTGCAGCCGCCCCACCAGCTCCGGGGTAAAGAGGTTCTCTCCCGGCTCCAAAAAAGCCCCGGCAGACAAGTCCCCTTTCCAGCCAAAATAGGGAGCAAGTGCCGCATTGTCGCAGGGTTTGGGGCGCTTATAGCACTCGGCAGTAAAGGGAAGCCCGGATTCCGCCTGCGCCTGTTGCAGAAGCTGCGGGAAGTGACTGGGTCTGGACAACAAATCCCGCCGGAATTCCTCCATGACTGCGGGAGTGGGTCGCCACAGGGAGAAGCCATAGCTCGCCCCCTCGGGACGGATGTCAAAATACAAGGTGGGATGGCGGCTCCATTCCTCCACCCGGTAGCGAATGGAAAACCACAGACTCTCCTTATAGGGGAATGGCGGGTGCATCCGGGCATCCCGATAAATCCGGGAGACGTGCAACTCCATGGCCGGTACATGGGAGAATGCGGAGAATACCTCCTGCCCCAGTGCCTTCATGGGTTCATAGAGGTGGCGAATATAGTCGGCTTTGTGGGCCTCAAACCAGGTTTTTTCATTGTTCAGTCGAATACCCCAGAGAAAATCAAAGGTCTCCGGGCTGAAGCCTTCAAACATAGGGATGCTCCTTTCTTTCCCCGGCATAAACCCGGGCAGGAACATTTTAGACGATTTCTCCCGGTTTTGCAAGAGGAAAGTCGTGGTTTGGGGGTGGAAGTGGTTGGGGGAGAGGGAGTTTTGTGCAGGTTTATCGGAGCAACCCCGTTTCGCCTTTTACCAATCAATTTCCAAATAATACGGTATTCCACCCTGCGTGCTTTCGCACAGGATGTAGCGCACCTGCCGGGTGGCGGGTTGGTAGGCAAAGATACACACTTGATAATCACTGCGCATGGGTGAAAATGGCATTCGCCCATCGCTCCGCTCATACCAAATCAGGCAGGTATACTTTCCCTCCTGAATGGTCACCTGCTCCAGTGTGCTTTCCACCAGTGGTGCTGCGTACGGTTTTTGTGGCTTGGTTGTGGATTGGTCATACAGTTTCTCCACCCGCAAAACTTCTTCCTCAAATGCCTCTTGCGGAAGAACCCACTGGGCAAAAATGTCGTACTTTTCTCCAAAAACAGAGGTCTCATACCAATAATAGTATTCTCCGTTCTCCGGGGCAGACGGAGGAAACAGCTTCTGGAATATGGGGTGGAATGGTGCCGGGCAGGATTCATCCAGTTTCAGATAGGCGCTGGGATTGGTGGTAGAAGACGGGCCTCCGGAAAAATGGATAATCCAAGAAAAACAGATCAGCGGAACATACATCCCGCACAGCACCAGCGCAACACCTCTGACCCATTTCCTGACCGTCTGCCGCCGCTGGGTCAGGGGTTTCCGCCCGGGCAGATACAAAAGAGAAAGGCAAACCGTGGGGAGCAACAGCAAAAATGTGCCATACCATCTGAAGCCGTTCCATACGGGATAAGCATAAGAATAATGGATAACCAGCCCCACCACAAACGCCACCAGCGGCAACCCCGCCAAGACAATTGCTGGTAACCGCTTCAGCAGTAACCATAGCAGCCGCTCTACCCGGACCAGTCTGTCCTCCGGCGGGAGAGGCTTGTCGGTTGCCGGAGCCGCCAAATCCGCCGCCAATTCTGCCACCGTATAAACCTTGTTCCCGTCTAACCGGCACAGCGCATCCAGAGCCTGGGTGTTCTCTGCAATCAAGGCTTGCTTCTGCCGGCGCAATTCCGCAATGATGGTTATGCTCTGCCATGGGTTCAGTTTGATGCGCCGGATATCCTCTATGGAAAACCCAAACTTCCGCAAGATGGCAATATCCTGCAGTTCCCTGATGTCCTCCGGCGAAAAGTCGAAGGTCTTCCTGCCCAGATAGTTCTCTGTATAGTGGGGCGAAATCAGTTCTTCCTCGATATAATAACGGATGGTGCGGTCACTGAGACCGGTTTCCTGACAGACGGTTTTGATTTTCATGGCCATCCCTCCTACTTTTTGGGGTATTATAGGCTTTTACGTGGGGTAGAAGTCAAGGACTTTTGCGCAAAACGTGTCAAAAAACAGATTTTCGACCTTGCAATAAAGAGCACGGGCGCAAAAGGGACTCTCCAGACCCAATCCTTCGCCATCGCCATCTCCGCCCACAGTTTACCACAACTCCAGCGCATTGGCAAGCCAAAGCTCCCCGGCAAGACGGCTTTCCGCAGGAATACTTCACCGCTTCGTCAATACGCCCCTCCCAACCAAAACTTTTTCCAAAAACCCCCAGTATTTCTCTTGCGTACCGGGTGATTTTATCGTAAAATATAAAGATACAGATGAACCCATCTAAGATTTACCCACGGAGGTGCTTTATGCCCGATACCAGAAATGTGGTCACCAACCGCCGCCCCCGCCGCAGAAGAAGAAGACGGGTGCATTTTCCCTGGCTGTTTATGCTGATTCTTGTGGTCACGATGGCGCTGGGATTCTCCCTGAATCAGTATTGGCAGGATTTGGATGAGCTGTCCAGTCAGAACGAGCCGGAGATTCCCGCCGGGTCTGCCACCATCGGCGATACCCTGACCATTGCCGCTGCCGGAGATATCTCCATTTCCTCTGAGCTGTTGCGCTATGCCGTACAGCCCGACGGCTCTTATGACTTCTCCCCCATGCTTCTGGATGTGAGTCCCCTGCTGTCCGATGCGGATTTGACTGTGGCCAATCTGGAGGTCAATATCTGCGATACCGACTTTTTGGGCGACAACAGCCGGGCGCCGAAGAGCCTGCTTTCCGCTCTGCGCACCGCCGGTGTGGATATCCTCCAGACCGCCAACAGCACCAGCGTCTCCAATGGGCTTGCCGGACTCACCTCCACCTATGAAGCGGTGGAAGCCTCCGGCATGAAAGCCATCGGCACATTCCCTACCACCGCACACCGGAAGGAGTCCGGCGGCTTCACCATGGTGGAGATTAAGGGTTTCCGGGTGGCTTTTGTGGCCTTCACCAAGGGCGTGGGCAATCTGCGTCTGCCGGAGGGTGCGGAAGACAGCGTAAACCTGCTGTATACCGACTATAATACCACCTATCAGGATATCGACACCGATGCCATTTTGGAAGTACTCGACTATGTGGAGGATGCCAAGCCGGACATCACCATTGCCCTGCTCCACTGGGGCAGTGAATACCAGACCGGCATCAGCCGCACCCAGAAGACCATTGCCAATCTGCTCATGGACAACGGTGTGGATGCCATTTTAGGCACACACCCACACATTCTCGGACCCGTAGATGCTGAAACCAACCCCGGCAAACTGACCGCCTACTCTCTGGGTGACCTGCTCCGTACTGACGACACTGCCGCCGCCAAACAGAGCATGGTGCTAAAGCTGGAATTCACCAAGACACTGGACGGCACGGTGGTCAGCTCTTGGTCCTATACCCCCATTTATGTGGCTACAGCCAAAGAAGCAGGCTCCCCCCAAACCCTCCATGTTGCCAATGCCATCGGTCGCTATGAGGCAGAGCTTCTGGAGAGAATCCCCGGCGAGCTATATGACACTCTGCTGACCACAGAAGAAAAGGTGGCTGACCGGGTGGCTATGCCTGAGGAGGATGATGAGGAATAAGCCCCCTCAACCTCTGGTTTTTGTCCTGCGGAGCGGGTTTTGCAGGGAATGTGGAGCGCATTTGGAGGATTCGACTGATTTTCTTTGACTTTTTGGACAATCAATGGTATAATACCCCTTGATTCGGACCTGCGAGTGGAGGAACGGGTCGATTTATCACGAAATGAGGTGCGCATATGCGTTTCATCCCGCTGGGTCTGTTCGCGGCGCTCTTGGCCGCACTGGATCAGATCAGCAAATACTTTGTGGTGAAGCATATTGAATACGGGGCTGTCATTCCCTGTATTGAGGGGCTGTTTCACCTGACTTATGTGCAGAATTTTGGGGCCGCTTTCTCCATTCTGCAGGGGCATAAGTGGCTGTTTGTTCTGGTGTTCGTGGTCTTTTTGGCCATGATTGTCTGGGGCATTCGTAAGGAGCTTCTTCCCTTTGCCAGGGCGGAGCTGTGGTTTTTGGCGGCCATTGTGGGCGGCGGTCTGGGCAATATTCTCGACCGGCTGTTCCGGGGTTTTGTGGTGGATATGATTGCCGTGGATTTCATTGACTTCCCGGTATTCAATCTGGCTGACTGTTTCATCACCTGCGGTGCCATTGGTCTTCTGTTCCATCTGGTCTTCCTGAACAAAGGCTTCTGGAAAGACGAAAAGAAGACGCTGAAAGCCGACTCCCGCAAGAAGAACGATGAGCCCACAACAGCAGAACCGGCAAATGAGGTGGAAAACTAAATGGAACTGATTTGCACCGCCGATGGTATGCGGCTGGATGTTTTTCTGGCTGAGCAGATCGAGAACTTGAGCCGCAGCGGGGCGCAAAACCTGCTGGAAGGCGGTCATGTCCTCGTCAATGGGAAAGCCGTCAAAAAGAACTACCGCACCACAGCCGGGGACCGGATTCAGGTGGAATTGCCCGAGCCTGAGCCATTGGACATTCAGGCCACCCCCATGGCGCTGGAAATTGTCTATGAAGACAGCGATGTGATGGTCATCAATAAGCCTAAGGGTCTGGTGGTGCATCCTGCCGCAGGACATCAGGACGATACCCTGGTCAATGGGCTGATGTACGCCCGGGGAGATGCCCTGTCGGGAATCAATGGGGTACTGCGCCCCGGCATTGTCCACCGGATTGACAAAGATACCTCCGGTCTGCTGATTGTGGCCAAACACGATGCTGCCCATTTGCATCTTGCTGAACAGCTTAAAGACCATACCCTGTCCCGGGTCTATGAGGCCGTGGTCTGCGGCACATTCCGGGAGGACAGCGGCACAGTAGATGCCCCCATTGGTCGCCACCCCACCGACCGCAAGCGGATGGCCATCACCCGGGAGGGCAAGGACGCTGTCACCCATTGGGAGGTTATCGCCCGCTACCGGGGATATACCCATGTTCGTTGTCGTCTGGAGACCGGGCGCACCCACCAAATCCGGGTACATATGGCTCACCTGGGTCATCCCATTTTGGGCGACATGGTCTATGGCAAGAAAAAGCCGGAGCTGGGGCAGGACACCCAATGTCTCCATGCCCGGTGCCTGCGTTTCGTCCATCCCTCCACCGGGAAAACGGTCACCGTAGAATCGGAGTTACCGGATTATTTCCGGGAGGTGCTGGAAAAACTGGGAAGAATGACCCTGTAGCCCTGTCCTGCGTTGCATGCGCACAACAAATACAAGGATACAAAAATCCGGCTTTTCGCCGGATTTTTTGCTATATCTGGGAGAAAATGCTCTCATGTGGAATGCTTCATGCCTCCGCGAAACCCAAACCGCCCGCCTCAGGGTCGCAAACCCCAAAGCGGGCAGTCTTAATCAAAATCTTACACCAGCACCCCGTCCTGCATTCTCAGCACCACATCTGCCGCCGCCGCCACCTCCGGGTCGTGGGTGACGATGATC
>SVLX01000072.1 GCA_015067725.1 Oscillospiraceae bacterium
AGAGGCAAATTCTGCCCCTCTGAGTAAGTGCGCCGTTTTTACGTTTTTCTGCACAACCTTTCCACAGTGACAACGACAAAAAGGGTGCTGCCCCTTATGATTTCATAAAATCATTTTGAGACAGCACTTTTCTTTCCAGCCAAATCCAATCCACCCGTCACAAGAACTCTCCCAGACACACTGCGCCCAAATCGTCGATGTGGTGCCGCTCCACCTTGCCCCGGTTCAGGGCATCGATGGCGGCGCAGAGCATCCCGGATTCCTCCCCCTGCTCCTTGCGCCAGCCGTCAGAGAGCAGGCAAAAACCGGAGATATCCGCCATTTGCCCCCGGGTTACTGCCAGATGGGGGGCGGCGGGGTTGGAGGTGGTGAGCCGGGTATAGTCGCCGGAAATGCCATTTTTGGGATAGGAAATGATGCGGTAGCCATTTCCCTGCCGGACGGCGATGCAACCATCTCCCAGATGGGCACAGAGAAACCGTCCGCTCCCATGGTCAACGGCCACAGCCAGACAGGTGGACCCCAGCTCATCCACGGGCACATTCCACTGTCCGCACAGCACATACAGCGCCTGCCGGATGGTCACAATCAGAGCATACTGAAGCCGGCTCTTTTCCAAATCATATAGCCGGTCAAAATTGGCGGTCAGATAGTCGGCAATGGTATCCGCGGCGGTCTGTGCGCCCAATGCACCAAAGTCAGTGCTGCCCGTGCCGTCAGCCAGAGCAATGGCTTCAATGTCTCCCCGGCGGGACTGCCCCACCCGGTCCTGACAAGCCAAACCGTCACTGCGGTGCCGCCAACCGGCATCGATAAACTCCCGGACTGCGTTCATGGTCGGTTATTCCTCCAGAATGTCATAGGTTTGCAAAAAGATATCCCTGTCCAGGAAATAGAAGTCCACATGGGTGATTTGCCCGCCCGCATCCTGGTCCACCTGTGAAAAGACAATGACTGTGCTTTCGGGGGCATAGAGGGTCGTGCCCCAAAGCTGGGCGCGGTAATGCTTTTCGGGGTCATTCTCATCTACACGGAGAATGTTCTTGCCCAGAATATACCGCAGTTCTCTGCACATTCCCTCACGATTCCACCAAGCCTTCAGGGGTTTGGCCTGTTGCAGATACCAGTCTCCCGTCAAATGGGTGTGATTCTCCAGAAAGAAAGCCCGGTCATTGGGATAGGGCGAGCCGGTGCTGTCTACCTTGAAGTAGTCGCCGGGTTTTGCCGCCTGCCCTTCGCCTCTGGTTTCCTGAGAGAACAGCCGGTATGTGCCGTCCGGGTCTTTGCGAATCAGCCCACGGTTCAGCAGTTTTTCCTCCATGGGATGCCCAGTGCCCAGACAATAAGCCTGCAGTTTCACTTCTTTTTTCCGAATAATCACAGCGGTTTCCTCCAAAGACAGATTTCCGGTGGTTTTGTTTTGGCTTGATGATAGCATGGGTGGTGGGAAAACTTTTTTTGTGGGGGTGGATTTGGGAATTCCCCACAATAAAGCCGGTTCAGCATTAACCGCCAATCCATAAGAAACACCCGGCTGCTCACGCAGCCGGGCATTTTGATATCATCGATTAAGAAATCTTCTCAATCCAGCCGAAGGGATCTTCGATGGCACCCTTCTGGATACCCACCAGAGTGTCATACATCTCCTTGGCAATGGGGCCGATCTTGCCATCGGACAGGTGCATTTCCTGACCCTGGTACTCCAGCAGACCAACGGGGGAGATGACAGCGGCAGTGCCGGTACCGAAAGCCTCAGTCAGCTTGCCGGCGGCATAGGCATCCAACAGCTCGTGAACGCTGATGGGACGCTCTTCCACTTCCATACCCTTGTGCTGAGCCAACTGCAGGATGCTCTTGCGGGTGATGCCGGGCAGGATGCTGCCGCCGGTGGGGGCGGTAACCAGCTTGCCGTCCAGCACGAACATCATGTTCATGGCGCCGACTTCTTCCACATACTTGTTCTCTCTGCCGTCCAGCCACAGAACCTGATCAAAGCCACGGTCAGCGGCCTCAAAGGTAGCCTTCAGAGAAGCGGCATAGTTACCGCCGGTCTTGGCAGCGCCGATACCGCCCTTGACGGCACGGACATAACGGTCCTCAATGTGGATCTTGACGGGGGCCATGCCGTTCTTGTAGTAAGAACCGGCGGGGGAGCAGATGATGAAGTACAGGTACTTCTTGGCGGGATGAACACCCAGCTCAGCGCCGTGGGCGATCATGGTCGGACGCAGATACAAAGAGGTACCAGGCTGGCTGGGAACCCATGCTTCTTCTATTTCCACCAGAGTCTTCATGGCCTTGACCTGGAACTCAGCGTCCAGAGTGGGCATACAGATACGCTCAGCACTGCGGTTCATGCGCATGGCATTCTCCAGGGGGCGGAACATCTGCAGACCGCCGTCAGCGCGGCGATAAACCTTCAGACCCTCAAAAATCTCCTGTGCATAGTGCAGAACGGGAGAAGCGGGATCGATAGCCAGAGGGCCATAGGGCTGAATGCGGGCATCGTGCCAGCCCTTGCCTACGGTGTACTCCACCACAAACATGTGGTCGGTGAAAATCTTGCCAAAGCCCAGGGAGGTTTCGTCCTGAGGCTTAGCCTTGGGAGACTCGTTCTTGATAATCTTGATCTCAAGATCCATGATTTAATTTACCCCTTTCAAATTATGGCTCACTTGACGCAGGCGGCGCCGCGGCGGAGAGCCTCGATGTTCAGGTCGACCAGCTTGGCCTTGGGGCCGGTGAACATGTGCACCAGCATCTCCTTGATGGTCTCTTCACCCAGATTGCCCATGGCCTGAATGTAAGCACCCAGCATGACCATGTTGGCGACCTTGGTGTTGCCAAGCTCGTTGGCGATGTCCAGACAGGGAACATAGACAGCCTTCACATCGGTCCGGGTAACCTTCTCGGTGATGATGGAGCTGTTAACGAAGATGGTGCCGCCGGGAACCACGGTGGGCTCAAACTTCAGCAGGCTGGGCAGGTTCATGGCGATGAGCTCAGTGGGCTCAAGGATGATGGGGGAGACGATGGGGTCAGTGGAAATGACGACGGAGCAGTTGGCGGTGCCGCCACGCATCTCAGGACCGTAAGAAGGCAGCCAGGAGACTTCCTTGCCTTCCTTCATGCCGGCCTCAGCCAGGCTCTTGCCGATGGCCATGACGCCCTGTCCGCCGAAACCGGCGATCATAATTTCATTGGTCATGGTTTAGCCCTCCTGTGTGGTGATGTCTTTGTAGACCCCCAGGGGGAAGTAGGGGATCATGTTTTCCTTCAGCCACTCCACGGAAGCGGCGGGAGTTTTACCCCAGTTGGTGGGGCAGCAAGCCAGAACTTCGACGAAGGTGAAGCCGGCGCCTTCCTGCTGGAGCTTGAATGCCTTCTGGATGGCCTTCTTGGCCTTATTCAGGTTGGCCATGTCAGCGACACAGACGCGCTGAGCGAAGGCGCAGCCTTCCAGTGTGCTGATGATCTCAGCCATGCGGATGGGGGAACCATAGTGGTCCTTCTGACGGCCCATGGGGGCGGTGGTAGCCTTCTGGCCGACCAGCGTGGTGGGAGCCATCTGACCGCCGGTCATGCCGTAAATGGCATTGTTGATGAAGATGGTGGTGATCTTCTCGCCGCGCATGGCGGCGTGGATGACCTCGGCAGTACCGATAGCGGCCAGGTCACCGTCACCCTGATAGGTGAAGACGATGGTGCCGGGGGCAGAGACCCGCTTGATGCCGGTGGCAACGGCGGGAGCACGGCCGTGGGCAGCTTCGTGCATATCGCAGTTGAAGTAGTTGTAAGCGAAGACAGAGCAGCCGACAGGAGCGACACCGATGGTGTTGCCCAGGACGCCCATTTCTTCCAGAGTCTCAGCGACCAGTTTGTGAACGATACCATGGGTACAGCCGGGGCAGTAGTGCAGCTCAGCATCGGTCAGACCCTTGGATTTCTGATATACAATTGCCATGTTTATTACCTCCCAATTGCAGCCTTCGCCGCGGCGGCCACCTCAGCGGGGGTGGGAACAACGCCACCGGCCTTGCCAATGAAGCTGACAGGACGGCAGCCCTCCAGGGCGATCTTAACGTCATCGATCATCTGACCCATGCTCAGCTCAACGTCTACGACGGCCTTAACACTCTCCTGGCTGGCGGCTTTCTTCAGTGCCTTGCCGGGGAAGGGCCACAGGGTGATGGGTCTGAACAGACCGGCCTTGATGCCCTCCTTCTCCAACTGACGGATTGCGGCGCGGCAAATCCGGGAAGGAGTACCATAAGAGACGAACAGAACATCACAGTTCTCGGTGTCGACTTCTTCCCAACGGGTCTCAGCATCTTCCATAGCCTGATACTTGGCGGCCAGGCGATCATTGTGGACAGCGCAGAGGTTGGGGTCGATATACAGGGAGTTGATGACATTGGGCTTGCGCTCACCCTTGGTACCGGTGGTGGCCCAGGTCTTTTCGGGCAGCTCACGCTTCTCGGGGGTGCGCCACTCGATGGCTTCCATCATCTGACCGATCATACCGTCAGCAACAACCATAACGGGGTTGCGGTACTGCTCAGCCAGATCGAAGGCCAACTGCACGAAGTCAGCGGCTTCCTGAATGGTGGCGGGAGCCAGAACCAGATGGCGATAGTCGCCGTTGCCGCCGCCACGGGTAGCCTGGAAGTAGTCACCCTGAGCGGGCTGAATGGTGCCCAGGCCAGGGCCGCCACGCATCATGTTGACGATAACGGCGGGCAGCTCAGCGCCACACATATAGGTAATGCCTTCCTGCTTCAGGGAGATTCCGGGGGAAGAGGAAGAGGTCATAACACGCACACCGCAACCGGCGGCGCCATAGACCATATTGATGGCGGCGACTTCAGACTCAGCCTGAATGAAACAGCCACCAATCTTGGGCAGATGCAGGGACAGATATTCGGGAATCTCATTCTGGGGGGTAATGGGATAGCCGAAGAAATACTTACAGCCAGCACGAATGGCGGCCTCGGCAATGGCTTCATTGCCTTTCCACAGTTCTTTTGCCATACTGACCTCCTTAATCTCGCTCTACGGTGATGATGGAGTCGGGGCACATCTTGGCGCAGCTTGCGCAGCCGATGCACTTCTCCATATCCTCGGGGCGTACGGTAGCGGGGTGATATCCTTTGCGGTTACTGGTATCATCCATGACGATGATTTTCTTGGGACAGACCATAGCGCACAGCTCACAGCCTTTGCATCTGTCCCGCTGGAAGGTTACTTTTCCGGCCATTTTTGTCGATTCCTCCTCAACAGAAGTTCATTTCCCAGGGCTTTTTCATGTAGAGTTCCATGGGGAAAACCCGGTCGCCCAGAATCTCCGCCGCCTGGGAAGCGAAGGGTCTGGAGACCGCGTGGTGCACGATAGGCAATCCCGTCTTCCGGGAAAGCTCTTCGGCCAGGCGAGCACCCTTAAGGATTTCCTCAAAGGTGGTCTCGCCACAGAGATGGGTATTATTCACAATGCCAGTGGCTTTCTGGAGGCACTGGGACTCAATTGCCCGCAGATATTCCTCTGCACGCTCGACGTCCTGCGTCTCCGGCCGGTTGGCGTTGAGAACGAAGAGAAGGTCGAAGTCTGCCCGGTTTAGCTGGGGGGCGAATCTGGCCAGCACTCTGGCGCCGATGGGGTCGCCGCCGATATCCAGAACGCCGGTGATATCGTCATTCTGGAAGATGGACAGAACTTCCGGGTTAATGGCGGGAATATCCGCCACACCGCCACAGGAGGTGACGATGACCCGAATTCCCGCTTCGGTGAGGCGGGAGGTTTGCTCAAAAGAGCGGAAATAGGGGTTGACAATATCCAGGTCAGCCAGGGCAGTTTTCTTACCCTCAGCGGCCAAAGCCAGAGCCAGATTGACGGCATATTCCGTCTTGCCGCTGCCATAGTGTCCGGTAACGATTTGAATTCTTGCCATAGCTTAGTATACCTGAGCTTCCTCTTGACCGCTCAGGACACGGAGAGCGCCCTGGGCCAGAGCCAGCATCTCGTCTTCGCCGGGATAGACATGGACGGGGGCCAGATAGCCCACATATTCCTCAATCCAGCCCATCAAAGTGGAGTCGTAAGCGAAGCCGCCGGTCAGCAGGATGGCGTCCACTTTACCCTTGAGGGTAGCGCCCATGGCACCGATTTCCTTGGCAACCTGATAAGCCATGGTACGGTAAGCCAGCTCTGCATGCTTGTCGCCTTCTTTGATGCGGCGGGTGATTTCGCGGCCGTCATTGGTGCCGGTGTGACCCACCAGACCACTCTTCATGCACAGCTCGTGACGGATTTCGGCGTAGGTGGTGCCCCACTTGCCGCTGAGGGTGGCCTTGACCACATCCAGAGCGGTCAGACCGCCGCAACGCTCGCCGGTGAAAGCGCCTTCGCCTTCCAGACCATTGTTGACATCGATGACCTTGCCTTCGGCATGGGCACCGACACTGGTGCCGCCGCCCATATGGGCAACGATCAGCCGCAGGGACTCATAGGGCACGCCCTGCTCAGAAGCGAACCGCTTGGCAATCGCCTTCTGGTTCAGGGCATGGAACAGAGGACGGCGGGGGTAGTCGGGGTGACCGGACAGCTTGGCGACATCGGCCACTTCATAGACGACAGGGGGGTCAACCACATAAGCGGGCTTACCCAGCTCGCCGCCAATTTCATTGGCCAGAATACCGCCCAGATTGCAGACATGGTAGCCATACTCACAGCTATGCAGGTCCTTGAGCATATTTTCGTTGACGATGTAAGTACCGCCGGAGATGGGGCGCATCAGACCGCCGCGGCCAACGACGGCATCAAACTGGGACATATCCACACCATTTTCCTTCAGGAAGGAGAGGATGACACCCTTACGGAAAGCGGCATTGTCCTCCATGGTCTTGATGTCCTTCATTTCTTCGGTGGTGTGGCGGAACACCTGCTGCATGACCTCTTTATTGCCCTCAAAGATGGCAATCTTGGTGGAGGTAGAGCCGAAGTTCATGGCCAAAACTTTGTATTCTTTCATTGGTTTACTCCTTACTTATTGGATGTACCGGAGGCAATCATGAGAGCCAGGGCGATGGAGTTCAGCTTGGCCTCATCGCTGTCGGCACGGGAGGTGAGGACGACGGGGGCCTTGGCACCGACGATCACGCCGGCATTCTGGGCGCCGGCCATATACACCAGGGACTTATACAGGACATTGCCGGTCTCAATGGCAGGGACCAGCAAAATATCGCCCAGACCGGCCAGAGGGTCGGTGATGCCCTTGTGTTTGGCGGCTTCGGGGGAGATGGCATTGTCCAGAGCCAGAGGGCCAAGGACACGGCAACCGGTGATTTCGCCGGACTGGTTGGCCTCCACCAGGGCGGCGGCATCCAGAGTGGCCTGCATCTTGGGATTGATCTTCTCCACGGCACACAGGCAGACGGCGATGGGATTGGGGTTCCCCAGGGCGTGGGCAACCTTGACGGCATTGCGCAGGATTTCCTTCTTGGCATTGACGTCGGGGGCAATGTTCATGGCGGCATCGGTGACGTACAGCAGGCGGTCAAAACCATTTGCCTGGAATACGGCCACATGAGACAAAACGGGGCTGTCACGCAGGCCGATTTCCTTATCCAGAACGGCCTTGAGGATGAGGGAGGTATCCACAATGCCCTTCATGACCACGTCAGCCTTACCGGTGCGCACCAGATTGACGGCGGTGCGGCAAGCCTGAATTTTGTCCGGTTCATGGACAATCTGGTGGGCGTCCAGAGAAATGTTGTTTTCCTGGGCAATCTGACGAATCTGGGGCTCATCGCCGACCAAGATGGCGGTGGCGAGACCTCTGACCCGGGCACCGTCAACGGCCAGCAGGACTTCCTTATCCTGCGCGGCGGCAACCGCCAGGGTACGGGGGCCCAGACCGGAAACGGCTGTGCGAAGGGATTCCATAGTCTGAATCATAAGCACTCTCCTTAATACAATATGCTGCTATATACAGTAGACTGGAGGCATGACCTCCGGGGTCGACGCTATGCACCACCATTATCATAGTATATTTTGGGAGAAAGGTCAATCTGAAAATTGCAAAGTTGGAGGAACGCACAAAAATTGACCCTCATTTTTGGAGAAGTCGACAGTTGACAGTGTGCTAGGCGTGGACAAATGTCCATAGAAGATATAGCAGTTTATCAGATGAGACATTTTACTGGAAAAGACTTGCAAAATTTGCGCGTATGAGGTATGATGATAACATGAAACTCAGCTTGCAGAACAAGGACGAAAGGATGATCTTATGGAAAAAATTGCCAGTTTTACGGTGAATCATCTGGTGCTGGAGCCCGGGATTTATGTCTCCCGGAAGGACCGGATTGGTGAGGAAACCGTCACCACCTTTGACCTGCGGATGACCGCGCCCAACCGTGAGCCGGTGATGAATACCGCAGAAATTCACACCATGGAGCACTTGGGTGCCACCTTCCTGCGCAATGAGCCCCACTGGAAAGACCGGGTCATTTACTATGGTCCCATGGGTTGCCGGACGGGATTTTATCTGCTTCTGGCGGGAGATTTGGAGTCCCGGGATGTGGCGGAGCTGGTGCGGGAGATGTACCGGTTTATGGCGGAGTTTACCGGAGAAGTCCCCGGTGCGACCGCCCGGGATTGCGGCAATTATCTGGACATGAATCTGCCCATGGCGAAGCTCCTGGCCAAGCGGTATCTGGTTGAGACGCTGGAAAAGCTGGACGAGGCCCATATGCACTATGCTGAGGGCTGAGGCGGGACAAAGGATTATACAGGGAGGAATTGGACATGAAGAAAAAAGGTACAGGATTACTGGCGGTTTTGCTTACGCTGGTGCTGTTGCTCACCGGCTGTCAGAGTATTGCGGAGGGGCTGATGTCCGGCGTGACCGGGGCACTTTCCGATAAGCTGGACAATATGGAGCCCTACCCCTTCTATCT
>SVLX01000073.1 GCA_015067725.1 Oscillospiraceae bacterium
GGGTGGTTGCGGGGGGAAAGGAACGTCGAGGGCAACCTTCCCTACGGAGTGGGGGCTCTATATTTGTACGGAGGGGGCATGACCTCTCTGGGTACTCCCGCAAGGGGAGACGCCAGCTAAAACGCACAACCTGCCCCATAATTTGTAGGGAACTGCCTTGGCTGTTCCTCCTGCCGTGTCCGGGGACTGCTGACGAACGCACACTGCACCCAAAACACCGGCTTTGTAGCGCGCGGCATCCTTGACGCGCTTGGAGGGCGGTTGCGGATTCGCCGGGGGTTGGGTGGTTGCGGGGGGAAAGGAACGTCGAGGGCAACCTTCCCTACGGAGTGGGGGCTCTATATTTGTACGGAGGGGGCATGACCTCTCTGGGTACTTCCGCAAGGGGGTGCCAGTCAAAACGCACAACCTGCCCCATAATTTGTAGGGAACTGCCTTGACCGTTCTGTATTGAGCAACCGGGGACTGCCAATAATCGCACACCGCAACTCCGTAGCGCGCGGCATCCTTGACGCGCTTCTTCCGGGAGCGGGGACTTTCGGTGAACGCAGAACCTTGCCCTTCGGTTTGCGGGGGTTTTGCGGATTCGCCGGAGGTTGGCACTTGCTGTCAGTCTGTACTGCACTCCCCCAGTCGCCGTTGGCAACAGCTCCCTCGCAAGCGAAGGGGCCGAGGGGCGGTGCGGATTTGCCGGGGTTTGCGGCTTCGCCAAAATATCTTGCCGCAGGTACAACTGGAAAAATATGTTGACAAATCAACAAGCATGAGGTAGAATAAGGAAAACAGGTTGATGAGTCAACATAAATGGACGCAACAACCGGGGAGGTATCTTATGCTCAATCGTTTTGAACAGTTCTCCGTTGCCATTGGCGGCATCTATCGCTATATCCAGAAGCTGGAGCGGGATGAAATGGAGAAATATGGCTATAAGGGCGCATTTGCCCAGTATTTGGTGGTTCTGCACCGCTATCCCAATGGGGTGACCGCCTCGCAACTCTGCGAAATCTGCGACAAGGATAAAGCCGCCATCTCCCGCATCGTCACCGAGATGGTAGAAAAGGGCCTGATCGTCCGGGTGGGTGGCAGAGACGGACGGTACAGAGCCATGCTCCAGCTCACCGGGGAGGGTAAACAAGCTGCGGAATATGTCTGCCGCAAAGCCAAGGCCGCAGTGGAGGCTGTGGGTCAATCCATGACTGATGAAGAACGAGCGGCCATGTATACCGCTTTGGAGCTGATTGCCTCCAAGCTCTCCAAACTCAGTAAAGAAGGTATCCCCAACCATGAATCTGATCGGTAAATTCTTCTGCCGGGTGGTGCAGACCGGGTTTCGTTTGGCCATTCCTGTTTTGCCCTACCGGGACCCGAGGGTGCTCACCGCCACAGAACAGATCCCTCAGGTTTTGCAAGCGCAGGGGAAGACATCTGTTCTTTTGGTGACAGACAGCTTCCTGCGCAACTCTGGTCTTACTGCACCGCTGGAATCTGCTTTGCATACGGCGGGAATCTCCTGCACCGTCTATGACCAGACCAGAGCTAATCCCACGGTCAGCAATGTGGAAGAAGCCCTGAAGCTGTACCGGGCGGGGAATTGTCAGGCAATCATAGCCTTTGGTGGCGGTTCGTCCATGGACTGCGCCAAGGCGGTGGGTGCCCGGGTGGTTTACCCCAGGCGCAGTCTGGACAAACTGAAGGGTATCCTGCGAATCCGGCGGAGATTGCCACTGCTGTTGGCTGTACCCACCACCGCCGGGACGGGCAGTGAAACCACCGTGACCGCCGTCATCACCGACGACAATGCCCGCCACAAATATACCATCAATTCTTTTCCGCTGATTCCCCGCTATGCGGTGCTTGACCCCCGGGTCACTTATACCCTGCCGCCAGCCCTGACCGCCACCACCGGCATGGATGCCCTGACCCATGCCATCGAAGCCTATATCGGGCGATCCACCACCAAGGATACCCGGCAAAAAGCGCTGGAGGCGGCAAAACTGATTGTAAAAAACATCGAAAATGCCTATACCAACGGCACGGATGCGGTAGCCAGAGCCGCCATGCTTCGGGCGGCGTATCTGGCCGGGGCGGCATTTTCAAAGTCCTATGTGGGCTATGTCCATGCCGTTGCCCACAGTCTGGGCGGGCAGTACAATATCCCCCATGGACTGGCGAATGCCGTCCTCCTGCCGCTGGTTTTGGCGGACTATGGCACTGCCGTCCACAAAAAACTCCACGAAATGGCCGTTGCGGTGGGGATTTCTGATGTAACCGAGCCCCATTGTGTGGGGGCCGAGAAAATGATTGCCTGCATCAAGGAACTAAACCAACGGATGAATATCCCCCGGACACTCCAGGGCATCCGGGAGGAGGATATCCCCACGATGGCCCGCTATGCGGCAAAAGAGGCCAATCCCCTCTATCCCGTCCCGGTACTGCGAAACGCCCGGGAGCTTGAGCGATACTATCGAATGGCTATGGAGGAACATCATGGCACATAAGTTGAACATGGAAACCATCGTGGAAAAACAGCGGGAATTCTTTCGCAGTGGCAGGACTATCCCGGTATCCTTCCGGCTGGAGATGCTGAAAAAACTCCACCGGACCATCCGGAACAGGGAGGATGAGATTGCGGCGGCACTGGAAAAGGACTTGGGTAAGTGTGCCTTTGAGGGCTATATGTGCGAAACCGGGCTGGTGCTGAGTGAGCTGAGCTATATGATGCGCCATCTCCGTGGTTTTGCCCGGAAGCGGCGGGTCTATACTCCCATGCCGCTGTTTCCGGCTTCCGGGTACAGTATACCCACGCCCCGGGGTAATGTGCTGATCATGAGTCCATGGAATTATCCCTTTCTACTGACCATGAGCCCGCTGGTCAATGCGCTGGCGGCGGGAAATACGGCGGTGGTCAAGCCCAGTGCCTATGCCCCGGCGACTTCCAGTGTGATTGCGGATATGCTGACCCAGTGTTTCCCCAGTGAATATGTGGCGGCGGTTACCGGGGGCAGGGAGGAAAATGCTGCTCTGCTGCAACAGAAATATGACCTGATTTTCTTTACCGGCAGTCATACGGTGGGGCAGGAAGTTCTGCGGTGCGCCTCACAGCGGTGCACCCCGACCATTTTGGAGCTGGGCGGCAAGAGCCCATGTATTGTGGACAGCACCGCCAAATTGTCCCTGACCGCCCGGCGAATTGTTTTTGGTAAATTCCTCAACTGCGGTCAGACCTGTGTTGCGCCGGACTATATCCTCTGCCAGCGGGAAATCAAAGATGCACTGGTAGAGGAATTGAAGAAAGAAATCCGCAGACAGTACGGCGAGAATCCCTTATCCGAACCCAATTACGGCAAAATCGTCAACCGCCGCCATTTTGACCGCCTCCGGGGGCTGATGGATTCCGGGGTCTGTGTCTTTGGTGGGGAATGCCGGGAGGAAACATTGCAAATCGCCCCCACAATTCTTGACCGGGTCAATTGGGAAGATGCGGTTATGGAGCAGGAGATTTTTGGTCCAATCCTGCCCATTTTGACCTTTGACCGGGTGGAGGAGATTCCTGAGCTGATGGCAGACCGCCCTAAACCTCTGGCGATGTACCTGTTCTCTCAGAATCGGGGGCATATTAAAACCATAACCGAGGGGTGTACCTATGGCGGCGGGTGCATCAATGATACCATTGTTCACCTGGCCACACCCCATTTGGGCTTTGGCGGGGTAGGGGAGAGCGGTATGGGGGCTTATCACGGCAAAATTGGCTTTGATACCTTCTCCCACCTCAAGAGCATTGTGGACAGAAAGACATGGATGGATCTGCCTATGCGCTGTCGCCCCTACAGGAAGATTTATGGCAAGTTGCTGCGGCTGTTCCTGCGCTGATGCTGAGAAAAGACAGGAACAACCAGTCTGACCCATGACCGGTTGACCCCATTTTTTGATGGGACACCCGGGTCATTTCCCAATCCATACAAGGAGAAAACCATATGAACGTAAAAATCATCACCGACTCCACCGCTGACCTGATGCCCAGAGCCAGAAAGAAATGCACGGTTGTGCCATTGACGGTGCATTTTGGGGAGCAGGAATATATCGATGGCGTGACCATCAACCATCAGGAATTCTACGAAAAGCTGATTGAAAGCGACATCATGCCCACCACCAGCCAGCCCACACCGGAGGCATTTGCCGCCGCTTACCGGCAGGCGGTGGAGGCGGGGCAGAAGGCCGTGGTCATTACTGTCTCCTCTAAACTCTCCGGCACTTACCAGAGTGCCAACATTGCCGCCATGGATTTCCCCGGACAGGTCTTTGTGGTGGACAGCAAGAATGTGGCCATTGCTACCAGCATACTGGTTGAGCGGGCGCTGGAGAAAGCGGAAGAAGGGATGGAAGCCGAAGAAATCGCCCGGTTTTTGGTGGAGGAGCGGGAAAAGCTCTGTCTGGTGGCCATGGTGGACACTCTGGAATACCTGAAGCGGGGCGGGCGCATCTCCAAAACGGTGGCGTTTGCCGGGGAATTGCTGTCCATTAAGCCGGTTATTTCACTTTTCGATGGGGAATTGGTGATTCTGGGCAAAGCCAGAGGCTCCCGGCAGGGGAATAATCTGCTGGTGCGGGAGATTCAGAATGCCGGAGGCGTGGACTTCACCAAACCGGTATTGCTGGGTTACACCGGTCTGGACGATACCCTGCTCCAGAAATACAAGAAAGACAGCGCCGCCCTTTGGGAAGACAGCGTGGATACCCTGCGCTGTACTGCCATCAGCAGTGTCATCGGCACCCATGCAGGTCCGGGGGCTGTGGCGGTGGCGTTCTTTAAGAAGTGCTGAATGAATGGAATCCGGTGGCTCTTGGGGGTCGCCGGATTTTTTCTGGGCAAATGGTCAGCTTTTCCAAGGCATTATTGTTGAAATTCCCATTTTTCTGTTGCAATATTGGGGCGATTCTGGTACAATATACCGGTAAACGAATCGCAAGGGAGTGACCTCATGGCAGATTATGTAATTGAAATGCTGAACATCACCAAAGAGTTCCCCGGAATCAAGGCAAATGACGATGTCACCTTGCAGCTTGCCCGGGGCGAGATTCACGCCCTCCTTGGTGAGAACGGCGCCGGTAAATCTACCCTCATGAGTGTCCTGTTCGGTCTTTACCAGCCTGAAGCTGGCGTGATCAAAAAGGACGGTCAGGTGGTAGAGATTCGCAACCCCAACGATGCCACGGCACTGCGCATCGGCATGGTGCACCAGCACTTCAAACTGGTGGAATGTTTCACTGTTCTGGACAACATCATTCTGGGCGCAGAGCCCTGTAAGGGTGCTGTGGTGGACCGGAAGAGCGCAAAAAAAAGAGTTCTGGAGCTCAGTGAGCGTTACGGGCTGAAGGTTGACCCCGATGCCAAGGTGGAGGATATTTCCGTCGGTATGCAGCAACGTGTGGAAATCCTCAAGATGCTCTACCGGGATAATGAAATCCTGATCTTTGATGAGCCCACCGCCGTCCTGACCCCGCAGGAGATTGATGAACTCATGGAAATTATGCGGGGCTTTAAGAAAGAGGGTAAGTCCATCCTCTTTATTACCCACAAACTGGCCGAAATCAAGGCGGTTGCGGATCGCTGTACCGTACTGCGTAAGGGTCGGTACATGGGTACTGTGGATGTGAAAGATACCTCGGTGGAAGAAATGTCCCGGCTCATGGTGGGCCGTGATGTGCAGCTTGTTTCCGCTAAGGAAGAAAAGACCCCCGGCGAGGTGGTCCTGAAGGTGGACGGACTCACCGTTCCTTCCAAGGTGCATAAGAATGACGCCGTCAAGAATGCCTCTTTGGAGGTTCGGCGGGGCGAAATCGTCTGCCTTGCGGGTATTGAGGGAAATGGTCAGACCGAGTTTGTCTATGCCGTCACCGGTCTGGAGAAGCCCAGCGCAGGCAGTGTCACCCTGATGGGCAAAGACATCACCCGGGCGAAAATCCGTGACCGCAGTAAATCCGGAATGAGCCATATCCCCGAAGACCGGCATAAGCATGGTCTGGTGCTGGACTATACGCTGGAGAATAATATGGTGCTCCAGCGGTACTGGCAGCCTCAATTCCAGACAGCAGGCTTCATCAAGAGCGGCGCAGTCAGAACATATGCCGATGGTTTGATCGCCCAGTATGATGTCCGCTCCGGTCAGGGCGCAGTGACCATTGCCCGGAGTATGTCCGGCGGTAACCAGCAGAAGGCCATTATTGCCCGGGAAATCGACAAAGACCCGGAGCTTCTGGTGGCGGTTCAGCCAACCCGTGGTCTGGACGTGGGTGCCATTGAGTATATCCACAAGCAACTCATTGCCCAGCGGGATGCCGGTAAGGCGGTGCTGCTGGTCTCTCTGGAGCTGGACGAAGTCATGAACCTGTCCGACCGCATTCTGGTCATGTATGAGGGCGAGATTGTGGGCGAATTTGATCCCAAGACCACCGATGTGCAGACCCTTGGTTTGTATATGGCCGGTGCGAAGCGGATGTAAGGAGGTAGCGCTATGGCAAATAAACCTATGGGCGCCCGTCTGGGCAATATGAAGAGTGCCACCGGTACACTGCTGGCCTCCCTGCTGTGCATCCTCATTGGTCTGGTGGTTGGTTTTGTGGTTCTGCTGGTGCTGGGTGCTGTTACGGTTGCCCAGAGCGGTGAGAGTATGTCTTTCGGTGACCTGCTGAGCACCACCTGGCATTCCGGCTTCAAGGCCATCTTGCATGGCGGCTTTTATGCCAATGCCAATGTTATGGGTATGGGTGTGAGAATGGAAATTCTCCAGGCTGCACCCCTGATTATGACCGGTCTTTCTGTGGCATTTGCCTTCAAAACCGGCCTGTTCAACATCGGTGCCGCCGGTCAGTACACTGTGGGCGCATATTTTGCACTATACTGCGCCATTATGCTTAAGCTCCCCTGGTGGGTCTGCCTGCTGGCATCCGCTTTGGGTGGCGCAATTTGGGGCGCAATCCCCGGCATCTTCAAGGCTCTGCTGAACGTTAATGAGGTCATTACGGCCATTATGTTCAACTGGATTGGTTTGTACGCGGTCAATACCCTGATTTATCAGGCAGGTACAGGTCCCATGTTCAATGTGAACACCACCAAAACCCATACGCTGGCGGCAGCTTCTCCAGACTCCATGCTCCCGACCTTCAACGTGGGAAACTACTTCGGTAATATGTTTAAGCCGTCGATCGGCATCTTCATTGCCATTGGTGTGGCGATTCTGGTTTGGATCCTCATCAACAAGACGACCTTTGGCTATGAGTTAAAAGCCTGCGGTCACAATAAGGAGGCCGCCCGCTATGCCGGCATCAACGAGAAGAAGAACATCATCCTGTCCATGACCATTGCCGGTGCGCTGGCCGGTTTCGGTGCGGGTCTGTTCTACCTCTCCGGCAGTAAGGAGTGGGAGCCTCTTGTCTCCACCATCCTGCCTGCCACCGGCTTTAATGGCATCTCCGTGGCTTTGCTGGCTTCCTCCAACCCCATCGGTGCCATCTTCTCCGCCATTTTCATTGCCCACATCACTGTGGGCGGTGGCTTCATGACTGCCAAGCTGTTCCCCAGTGAGGTGGCAGACATCATCTCCGGCGTGGTCATCTATCTGTGTGCCTTCAGCCTGCTGTTCAAGGGTTCAATCCTGAAGCTGCTGGGTGGCAAAACCAAGGAGGCCAAAGCCGTGAAACCTGCAAAGAATCCGGGAAAGGGGGGTGACGCATAATGTGGCTGTTGCTGAAATATACGCTGCTGTATACCTGCGTTCTGATGCTGGTTGCCCTGGGCGGTATGTTCTCTGAGCGTTCCGGCGTCATCAACATCGCACTGGAGGGCATTATGGTCATCGGCGCTCTGCTGGGTGTCATTATGATTAACATCCTCAATGCCGCCGGTGTTCACCCGGTTCTGGGTGTGATCATCACCATCCTCTGCGCCGCCATTGCCGGTGCGCTGTATTCGTCTCTGCTGGCGTTCTCTGCCATCAATCTGAAGGCAGATCAGACCATCGGCGGTACGGCCCTGAATCTCTTGGCGACGGCGGTGGCTATGGTTATCGCCAAGCGGGTCAATGGCAACGACTCGCCCAAAATCACTTATAGCTCCAACACCAACCCCGTACTCAATGCCAACCACTTCTCTTTCCAGATTGGCCCTCTGACCATCAACTGGTTCCTGGTGCTGGGCATTGTGATCCTGGTGGCGGCATGGTTCATTCTGTACCGCAGCCGGTTTGGTATGCGGCTCATGGCTTGCGGTGAGCATCCTCAGGCGGCGGACTCTGTGGGCATCAATGTCTACAAGATGCGCTGGGCCGGCGTGCTGATTTCCGGTGTTCTGGGCGGCATTGGCGGCATGGCTTATGTGGTGCCTGCGGTTGGCGACTGGAACTTTGAGCAGGGTGTGGCCGGTATGGGCTTCCTGGCACTGGCGGTTATGATTTTCGGTCAGTGGAAGCCGGTGAATATTGCGCTGGCCTCCGTGTTCTTCGCCATTTTCCGGGCGATGGCCAATATCTTTGACTCCATCCCCTTCCTGGCGGCTCTGGGCTGGCCCAAGGAGATTTACAACATGATGCCCTTCATCGCCTCCATGCTGGTGCTGGCCTTTACTTCGCGGAAGTCCCGGGCGCCTAAGGCTGAGGGTATTCCTTATGATAAGGGGAGCAGATAAACTTAATATTCCCAAAATAGGGCTCTATGTCAATAGTTGGGGTAGAGACAAATTAACGATTTCCGATTCCCCTGGGGGTTAACCCCCAGGGGAATTTGCGGAACTATCGAGTTGCTGATACTATGTATGAGAATAGAGGATTCTGCTTCTGAAGTTTTGGAAGTTAGGCATACCGAAGCAGACACGTTTGAGGACTTTGGTCTTGTTGTTGCAGCCTTCGATATAGCCGTTTGTCCAAGGGAAATCCAGTGCATTCAT